>JALSLK010000026.1 GCA_026988355.1 Flavobacteriaceae bacterium | reverse complement strand
TTTAACTAAAACTTCTGGTAAAAGTAATTCTAAAATTGGTAATAAATCAATACTTGACATCTGCTTTTTTTAAGAAACAAATATCAAACTATTTTTAAAACTCCACAAGTTTTGTACTTGATCCAAACTTAGGTCGAACTCAGGTTAAAAGTAAAAAAACCTAAAAAAATTAATTTTTAGGCTTTTTCCGTAATAAATGAAATTGTTATTGTTTTGTATTTTACAAAAATGCTAAGGGGAGACATTTTTATAACGTAATTCATTGAATAACATATTTCTCTAGGAAAGATAAAGATACATAAAAAATCTAAAGAAAATCTAAATAATTTTATAACGATAAAATAAAATATTAATTTTTGGATTTAAATACCTGAAAATTAGTGTGTTTGTTGATGAAGTATATTGTAAGTAAAAATATAAAAATACAGATTAACCAATAGTAAGTAGGCAAATTTAAGTTGTTATTAGTTTCATTATTTCCAATGAAAACAAAACTAGACCAATAATACGGTGTTTTATTATTATTACGGATGTTTTTGTCTCTAATATAATCTAATTTTGCTTGATGTATCGCTTTAGATTTTAGATGTAAGTTTTTGTAATTTTTATAAAAATTAAGCATTATCTTGCTAGTCGCTTTATCATTTACCTTCCATAAAGATACCAGTAAATTTTTGACTCCAGCATAAGAGAATCCACGTGCTAAACTCATAGCACCTTCCCCTTTTTGTAGCTTTCCAATGCCAGTTTCACAAGCGCTTATAACAAATAAGTTAGATTGTAGGTTTAAACCATATATTTCTGGTAAATAAAGGGTTTTATTTCTAAACTCTATATGTGCTGGTTGTAGAAATGTTCCAGAACTAGCATGTGTCGAAAGATGAATGATATCGTAATTATTTACATTCTCTAAGAATGCTTTTTTTGTGGCATTACTTCTATTTAGATACAAACCTTTGGTATAAGCAATAAGATTTTTTTCTTCATTAACAGTGTGTTGTAATTCTTGTAAGTTGCGGTAATTACCTTCAAATACAGGGAAAAATCCAAGGACTTGTTGCTTTTGTGTTTTTGTATTTTTTAATTTTTGTTGTGCTAATATTGTTGCTGAATAGCCATAGTTAATACTGTTTTTAAAGAGTAGATACGGCATTTTTTCAAAATTAGTATGTGTAATTTTTTTGGTGAGTAAGGCATCAAAAGAAACAAAATTTAATTTACCATCTGGTATGATTGTTAGTGACTTACAATCAGATTTCTCTAATTCTATCTGTAATAATTTTAAATATAGATAGTACGCACTTTTATGATAAATAGAAATGTCATTTTTTAATTTATCACCATTTTCATTAAATAAAGAAATGTAATTTGTAAGCGTTTGTTGGTATTTTAAATCTTTCCTAATTCTTCTCCAAGATATCGGTTTATATTTGTTAATTGAAAAGATATAAACAAAATTTTTTGTATCAAAAAACTCAATTAAGATATTTTTTTTTTGAAGAAGATTTTGTTGTACTTCTTGTACCGAAACGGGTTTTAAATTGACGGTTAAAGATGGATATTTCTGTTGAATTTTTTGTTTTAATAATTGTAATTTAGATGTTATAACTGTTCTTTTAGAAATAAAATGTTTTATTTTTTGAATGTTCGCTTTATCTATTTTTTGTTCTTCAAGGTTAATATTTTTGGTAAGAATAGCCTTTTCTTTACGTAATTTTACTTCTTGTAAAAGTAGCGTGTCTTTTTTTAGAGATTGTTTTATAAATTTAGTATTTAAAATATCTGATAAGACAATTGCCTTACTTTTTTCGGTACTCCTAAAAGCGAGTTCGATGTATTTTTTATCGAGATTTGTTTGGTATAAATGGTAATATAATGATATTATTTTTTCACTGCGTTTTCGGTTTTCGGATTGTTGTATTATTTTAGATTGTTGTGATGTATAACTGTTTTGTAATTGTTTCTCTGCCTCAAAAGCTAAATTATAATTCGTTATTGCATTAGAATAGTCTTTTTGTTTAACAAAGGTCATAGCTCTACCATCTAGTGCTATCTTTATGGTATTTTCTGCATAAAAATGTGCTAAATTCGGATTGTCAAAAATAGTTTTAGGATGGTATTTTGTTAAAATAGATTGCAATGCCTTTTGATAATTTTTTTGCGCTTTGTTATACTTGTTTTTTTGCATGTTAGTTTCTGCCAAAAGAATATAGATTTTAGCTACCTCACGGTTATTTTTTCCATAAATGGATATAGCGTATTTTAGGGCAGTATTAAATAATTTTTCGGCTTTGTTAATTTGTTTTTCTTTAAAAAAACACAAGGCTTTTGTTAGGTAGTTTTTCTGAATTGTTGCTTTGTCTTTTGTTATTAGATTGGATTTATGGATAAAAAAATGAGCCTTGTTATAATTGCTAAGTTCATAGTAGTTTTTACCAATTTCCGACCATAAATTTCCTTTTTGTTTTACAGTAATCGGTTTTATTTGTAATGCTTTTTTTAGAATATGAATGGCTTCTTCATTTTTGTGTAACGATTGATATGCAATAGATAGATTTAGATATGTATCGATGATTTGTTTTTTATTATTACTATTTTTAGCCGTAAATAAAGTATATTTTAAAATATCATTTGCTCTATCATAATCTCCTAATCGTGTGTAATTATTGGCTAAAGGTTTAAGGCAATACTCAATAATATTATAACTTTTTAAGTTATTTGTTTTATAGTATTGTAGTGCATTTTCGTAAGACAAAACGGACTGTGGAATATTACTATATTTTAAATAGTGGTATGCAATATTTATTTTAAGATGGAGCAAGGCTAATTTTTCCTCTTCTGTTTTTGTCGTCCTCCATTTATTTTGTTCTGCTTTGGCTAAAATAAAAATATTTTCTATTCTTGGATTAAGAATAAAATAATCAAAATGCGCATAAAAATATTCTTCTAAATTATCTTGCCTTTTTAAATAATTTATTTTTTTTTGAAATAGAACGTTTCTTTCTTTACCACTATTATTTTTAATTTGCTTATTGTAATAACGTAATGAATCTTGTGAAAAACCAATTATAGAAACGAATAATATGTAGATAAAAATTAGTTGTTTCATAAGAAAATTAAATCAAAAATTAGATAAAAATATTAAAATTTCCAAATAGCATAAGTATGAATTTGCTTTGTAGGTTCGTTAAAATTTTGAATATATCTAATTCCAAAACTTGGTCCAATACGAGATATACCAACTGTAAAATCTAAAAACAACCCATAATTATTTAAGTTAACACCTTTGTCTCGATTTGTGGTATCTTTCTTTTCTGCTAAATCAGCTACCTCGTCTCTAATTTGTCCATTTTGATAAAAAAATACTTTTTTATCGGATTTAGTTATGGATTTTTGATAGAAATTAAAAGAACTTTGTAAACCAAAACCTGCTCCAAAAATTGCATTAAAATTATAACGAATAGATGCAGGAACAATATCTACATAATTTTTTATAAGTTCTGTTTTAAATGTAGTTTTAGAATAGGTTGGAAAACCAACAGCTCCAATATCGTCAATTTTTTCGTGTAAACCAGTTGCGGTAATTTGTTGTCTGCCAACCATTATTTCTGCTTGATAGTACCATTTATATGATTTGTACGGAGAAATTGTAGCTCCTAAAAAGAACCCATCCGCTTTGGTATCTAAAGAAATATCTGTATTAATAGCATTAAAATCTAAATTTTCTTTGGTATCAAAAAAGTAATTGTAACCAGCTTTTGCTCCAATAGAAATTCCTGGTTTAAATCGAGATGTGGACGAATTGGTAATAATAGGATCGTTTTTGTCAAAAATAATTTCGGTTTTACTCGTCGATTTTACTTTGTGAAAATCTTTTACAAACTTCATAGAATATTTTACAAACCCTTTTGTAGAATCTTTTTCTTTAACTCCTTTTTGATTTGTACCAGGCAAATAAATATTTTTAAATTGAAAGGAAATTTTATCTTTTAAAATTAGAGTATCCAAGCAGCTGTATTTTACGTTTTTATTTACAGGACAAATAGGAACTTTTGGATACATATTAATTACTTTTAAGGTAGATTTATCTAACATTTCTGGTATTTCGACATTTAATTTTATCAAACTAGCAGGACCTTCGCCATTATTTTGAAACCTTACTTTGTATTTTAATCGTTTAAAACGAACCAATCTATAATTTAAAAAGGTCTGATATACTGCCATTTTATTCGGATCGTGAGAAGTTACAATCTCCATTTCTTTTTCTACAATTTTATGTGTGTTATTGCCTCGTTCTGGAACATAAATGCTTCTTATTGTAATAACAGCACTAGTGTCTTTTAGCATTTCTGGCGTTGTTTTAAATGTAAAAAATAGATTTCTTTCTTCTTTTTCTTTTACATCGTTTACATTCCAAACCTTATAGTCGTAGTAAAATGATTTTGCAGCATCTAATGAGTTGGTTAAATCTTGGCGAGTTGTATCGTTTAAAATTCTGTTTTTATTAACAATGGTTTCAATTCCTGTTGAGCGGATAAAAACATTCTTAGATTTTATTCTTGGTAAAGCAGAAATAAAATCACTTTGTACTTCTTCTTCGTCATGGTAACTTCTGATGTCTGTCAATTCAAAATTTTTGTCTTTAAATTTTTTTTCATTAAAAAATAAATACAATTTTCCGTTTGTGGTATATTTTTTATCATTAGCATAACTTACAATTACTTGTATTTCTTCTTCTGGACTTGGATCTCTATTTGTCTGAATTCTAAATCCATCATAAGATTGTATTAAAGATTGTATTTTCTCTAATGTACTATCTTCATTACTAGCACTATCGTTATTGGTTGTGTGTATCTTTTTTGGTCTTGTTAATGGAGGTTCTCCATCGTCGTAATTATTGGTAGCAGAAAGTCTAACATTGTATTCTCCTTGCTCTTTATATTGGTGTTTTGGTTTTTCTTCAAAACTATAATTACCATCTCCAAATTCCCAATAATAACCCCAATTTGCTTGAGGAGCTCCAGCGATTTGCCTTAATGGCGATAATTCTGCATTAAATGTAACGGTTTTACCTCTAACAATTTCTTTAATATTTGCTTGATGTCTTGTGGTGTCTTTTTTTATTTCTTGTGCCTGAGAATTGAAAAAAGATACTATAAAAAACAATGTAAATAAAAATTTAATAGAATACGTTTTCATGTTTGATTTGGTTTGAAACAAATATAATAAATATTAGTTGTTTTTTTTATATTTGTGCGTTATGCTTTTTAATAAATTATACCAATTTGATATTATAAATCTAAGTTCGACAAAAATTCTATTTATAGAAAATAAAGAAAGAGTATCTAAATTATTTAGAATACTCTTTCAAACTAACAAACTTATTTTTATTTCGTAACATATATGTAAATAGAATATTTGTTTTTTTGATATCTTATTTATGGTAAATTATCAATTAATGTGGTTAAATCTGTTTGTGAAATTGGTTGTAGATTTGTCATTACCTCAATATGATTCTCTCCAATTGTTGCTGCTTGAATTGCATAATAAATTTGTCCTGCAATTTCTGTAATCATTATAAAATGAACCTCTTTTCCTACTGGAATTCTACCATAATGCTCAGAGAACAATTCTAGTGTTTCGTCATAAATATCCATTCTTGCTAGACCATTTTCTCCATCGTAAGATAAATATACTGCAGCATTTTCGCCATCATAACCATCTGGTACATCTACAAATAAATCGGTTAATTGTCCAGAAAAGTTATACCATTTATCGAGGTTAGTCCATCCAAAACTGCTCATGTCAAATGCAGAGTATAAAACATAAGTTCCATTAGGACCTTGCCCTTCTCTTCCTTGTGCATTGTCATTTTCGCCATTTTGATCCTCGTCAGCTTCTTTCCAAAGCGCATCGCCATCTAAATCGTCACTAGCTCTAAAGATTTGCATTGCTTCGAACTCTCCTGGAGCAACACCTCTACTTTGTACAGTTATAGGAGTTAATACTTCTAATTGCGTACCATTTTGCTTTGCATTTATAAAAAATTCTCCAGCAGATAATAATGCTTCTTCATCGCCATTATTTTTTTTTCCTTTAGTAGATTTGTCTTGTAAGACCATAGCACTTTTGCCATAAATTTCTATTAATTCTACGGTAAAATCGCCTGTTACAGGATTTCCATTCAATCCAACGGAATTGGCTGGAAATATAACCGATGTTCCTTGACTACCAGTTATTGTTCCTCCAGTACTACCATTTATAGTGAAGGTTTCTATTGCATTTGCTCTATTGTCTTTAAAACGTTGGTTGAGTGCGATACCATCTGGTTTTGGATCTTCTTGATTTTCATCGCTATCACAACTTGTAAAGAAAAATAAACTTACCAATAGTATTCCTAAAATTATTTTTGTATTGTTAAACACATTCTTACTATTATTCGGATTTGTGTAATTTAATGTTTTTGTATGCATGTTTTTATTATTTTAAAATTCGTGTTCAACTTTAAATACAAATACATCTATTTTGTTACCCATAAATTATTTTTTTTAAAATTTTATTAAAATAAAGTAGAGGCGAGTGTTCTTTTTTTACAAAAAAAGAGGCTGTCTTTTTTAGACAGCCTCTTTTAAATACGTACTATTTTATTTATGGTAAATTATTAATTAATGTGGTTAAATCTGCTTGTGTTGTAGGTTGTAAGTTCGTTATTACTTCGGTATGGTTATTAGTAATAGTTGCTGCTTGTATGGCATAATGTATGATACCATTAATTTCTGTTATTGCAATAAAATGGACATCTAATCCAACAGGAATTCTACCATAATGCTCTGTGAACAAACCTAAAGTTTCGTCATAAATATCCATTCTAGCTAAGCCATTTTCGCCATCATAAGATAAATAAACTGCAATATTATCGCCATTATAGCCATTAGGAACATCTACAAATAGATCTGTTAATTGTCCAGAAAAGTTATACCATTTATCGAGGTTTGTCCACCCAAAGCTACTCATATCAAATACAGAGTACAAAACATAAGTTCCATTTGGACCTTGATCTTCTCCAATTTGAGCATCATCTGGTTGTCCATCAT
The DNA here is from genome assembly GCA_026988355.1 of Flavobacteriaceae bacterium. GTDB lineage: Bacteria > Bacteroidota > Bacteroidia > Flavobacteriales > Flavobacteriaceae > S010-17. The sequence goes on along the minus strand of JALSLK010000026.1, from coordinate 13,497 downwards.
TATTTTCGTCAGCTTCTTGCCAAGGATCAGTATCATTAATTTCGTTTCCTGCTCTAAAAACTTGCATGGATTCAAAATTACTAGAATCTACATTTCTAGTTCTAATTGATATTGGAGCTAATAAAGTTAATGGATTCCCGTTTTGTGTTGCGCTCACAAAAAATTCTCCTCCAGATTTTAGTGCTTCTTCATCTCCATTACTTTTTTTACCAGTTGTAGACATATTTAATAAGACCATATCTGCCTTTGTATAGATTTCAATAAGTTGAATTTCTATTGTTCCTGTTACTGGTGTGCCATTATTTCCTGTACAACTAGATGGAAATGTTATTTGTGTTCCGTGTACTCCTGTAATTGTTCCTCCTGTTGCAGCATCTAAAGTAAAGGTCTGTACTGCATTTGCTCTATTGTCTTCAAAACGCTGGTCTAAGGCTTCTCCATCTGGTTCTACTAGCGGATTTCCATTTTCATCAACAATACAACTTGTTAATAAAATTAGACTAAGAACTAAAAGGCTAAGGATTTTTTTTGATTTTTTTAGAATACTTTGATTGTAGTTTAGGTTTATAATACTCATTTTTTTTTAGTTTAAAATTATTACTTAATTGATAAATATAATGATACGTTAGCTTTCAAAGATACCATATTTTTTTAGAATTATAAAAAAATACTATTTTAGGAGAGTTTTGCTTTAAAATCTTAATTCAATCCTTGTTTTATTATAACAATTTAGTACATTAGCATTTCAATTTTATGGATAAAAAACAACATTCTGATCATAAATATATTATTGCATTATTAAATAATGATAATCGCGTTTTAAATGAATTATACCAGAAATTTTCTAATAAAATAGTTAGATATATTATTAATAATAGTGGTAATTATGATGATGCGCAAGATGTGATTCAAGAAACTTTAATTACAATATATCGCCAAGCAAAAGAGAAAAAATTTATACTTACTTGTCCGTTTGAAGCCTACTTTTTTTTATTATGTAAGCGTAAATGGTTAAATAAAATTAATAAAAAAGAAATAAAAAAGGTAACAGTTTTACTCGATATTGTATCTATTACTGATGAACAAGAACATTTAGCAGCCGAAACCGAAATTTTTGAAAAAAGAACTTCTTTATTTGAAGAAAAGTTACTAGAATTAGGTGGAAAATGTAAAGAATTATTGGATCTTGCTTTTAAAATAAAAAAGATGCAAAAAGTTGCTGAAGTATTAGGTGTAAGTTATGGATATGCACGTAAAAAAAAGTCAGAATGTATTGGCAAACTTGTTAAAATGGTAAAAGGTTCATCCAAATTTAATAATCTAACAACTATTTAATTTAAAGATGAAAGAATACAACTGGTCAACAATAGAAAAATATTTTGAAGGAGATTTAAGTCCTTCTGAGTTAGCAGCTTTTAAAACTTTGATGGATAACGGAAAAGATTTTAAAGAAATAGTAGATTTATATGAAGAAATTGAAAGTTCACTAACTTCAAGAGCAAGTACTCAAGAAGAAGAAAATGGTTTAAGAAACACTTTAGAAGATTTTGGAAAGGTTTATATTAAAGCTGATGTGAATGAAAAGAAATCGAAAATTTTTAGCTTGAAAAAAATTAGCACATATCTTGTAGCTGCTAGTTTGGTTGTATTTGCTTCGTTGTTTTATTATAACCATAGTAAAATTTCGTATGATGACTTTGCGAATCATCCAAATTTAGATTTGGTAGTTAGAGGTAATACAAGTGAACATTTGATAAAGGCACAAGATGCATTTAATGCAAAAAAATATAAATTAGCTGCCAATGAATTTCAAATAATCTTAAACGAAGATGCTGCCAAAGTAGATGTACAATTGTATTTAGCAATTAGTTTAATAGAACAGAATAAATTTGATAAAGCAGATGGGCTTTTAGAAAAAATAATAGATGGTAAATCGATTTATAAAAATAAAGCAATTTGGAATCTAGCCTTGAGTAAGTTAAAACAAAAAAAGTACGTAGCTTGTAAAGCAATTTTAACTACTTTACCAAAAGAATCGGAAGATTATGATAACGCAAAAAAAATAATTGAAAAATTATAAGTTTTTCATTTTTTGTAATAAATCTGCCCGTTTTGATTTAGCACACGGTACACTACATTGATTCGATAACTCAATATAACCTTCTTTTAATATAGAGCTTACAAATTCTAAATTGATAAGATGTGATTTATGACAAAGGAAAAACGGTTTGTTTGTCAGTATTTTACAAAATTTACCAATGCTGTAAGAACTTAATAAGGCTTTTTTATCTTTAATAATTATTTTGGTATAGCCATCAACACCTTCAAAACGAATGATATCTTTTATCTTAATAAAACTTAAACCTTTTTGAGAAGGTATTGCAATACTAGTTTGTGTTTTGTTAGCTCCTAATTGCTCTAGCAATTGCACGTTTTTTTCAAAGGCAGTTTTTTGGTTTATATTATTAATGGCATTGGTAATAGCAGCTTTTAGTTCGTCATTATCAATTGGTTTTACAACATATCCAATCGCACAATGTTGAATTGCTTCTATGGCATAATTATTATATGCAGTAACAAAAATAATTTCAAAATTAGGGTTATTAATTTTGGATAATACATCAAAACCACTAAGTATAGGCATTTCAATATCCATAAAAACTAAATTTGGTTTTAGTTTATTTATGAATTCTATTGCCTTTTCTGGATTCGAAATGGATTTTAATATTTTAATGTTAGGAAAAAATCGATTTACTTTTATTTGTAAACCTTCTAGAGCTTTTTCTTCATCGTCAACTAATATGGCTTGTATTGTATTCATTTTTGGTAAAGGTTAGATTAACAGTTGTTCCAGAAGAATTTACATTATCTATTGTTTCATAAATTACAGACCATTTTTTGGTTTGATTTAATAGATTAATACGTTCTTTTATCACATTGGTAGAACTATTTTTTTTCAATTTATTTTTTAAAGAATTTTCTTGAATTTCTTTCGATTTTTTTCTTCCAACACCATTATCCGTAATGCAAATTTGAATACTATTAGTTGTAACCAAAGTAAAAAATATTTTAATCAAACCTTTACCTTTATTGTGAAATAAACCGTGGTTTACAGCATTTTCTACAATAGGTTGTAGTAGCATAGTTGGTATTTTAAAATCTTTTACATTACGATTATTTATAATTTTAATTTGATAGTTGAAATTTTCCCCAAATCGCATTTTTTCAATTTCTAGATAGCCATTTAATAGCTGAATCTCTTCTTTTAAGAAAATTTCTTTTTCACGAGAGAAATCAAAAAACATTCTAATTAACCTTGCAAATTTTACCAAATATTTTTCCGATAAATCTATCTCATTTTTTGTAATAAAATATTGGATTGCATTTAAAGAGTTAAATACAAAGTGAGGATTCATTTGACTCCGTAATGCGTGTAATTCAAAATCGGCAAGTTTTTTTTGTGCATTTAATTTTTTTACTTGTTTGTTTAGTTCTCTTTTTCTAATAAAGAGAATCAATCCAGCAAATAAAGATAAAAATAGAATGCTAAAAATAATTTTTGCTATAATAGTTTGATACCAAAGGGCTAAAATTTGAAATTGTATGGTACTTTTTTTACCATTAGATTGGATATTTAATTTGTATTTATTAGGTGGTAAATTATTAAATGAGATCTGTTTAGAGTTTGTTGTAATCCATTTTTTTTGTACAGGAAGCAGTTGGTATTTGTAAGATAATATTGGATTTTCAGAAAAATCAATACTGGCAATTTTGACTTGTAATTGATTGTTTGTACTGTATTTAATTTTTTTATTGATTATTGGATTGTTATCGTAAGTAACAGTATCAAAATAAATAGCCATAAACTGCTTGTTCTTTTCTTGATGTATCGGAATAATACTAATACCATTATTGCTACTTGCTAATATTTTATCATTAGCAATAATTATAGAATTTGTTTGATTTAAACTCAAACCATCGTTTGTCGTGTACTTTCGTTTTAATTGAAATGTATTTTTTGTTTTTTCATAATAAAATATACCTTGATTTGTTGCCAACCAAATATGTCCATTTTCGATAAATGCAGATTGGACGTTTAAGAAATCGGATTGTTCTAATAATTTAATTTTTGTAAAATCTGTAATATATGCTCCAAATCCATCCGTGCAAAGAATCAAATTGGTATTATTATAAATAGAAAGCGATGCAATGGGTTTGTCAAATCTTTTTTCGTCAATTTTTACATTTGTAATGGTATCGTTAGAAAATGACATGATACCATTTGCAGTTGCAATTACTATTTTGCCGTTAAATAGCTTGATGTCTCTAATGCCATTTTGTAGGTGTTTTTTAAGAGTTTTATAGTTTGTAGGATTTATTTTATTTAATCCAGAAGAGATATTTCCATATAAAAAATTGTTGTAATAAACTAACTTTCTTGAAATACCGAGATTTGAAAATGTCTTTTTTTTATTGTTTTTAATTCGAGTTACTTCCTTATCAGAAACATAATAATAGGTGTTTAAATCTTTAATGTAATTGGCGCTATAAATAAAATCATTAACTTTTAAAAGAGGATGGAACCTATTTTGTAAAGAGTCGTAGCTATAAAAACCTTTTTGATATATACTTGCGATTATTGAATTATTTACTTTTTTGATTTTACTTACTTTTTCATTTACCAAACTATACTTTGATTTTTGTTTGGAAGCTGATAAGTAATAGACGCCATTCGAAAATGTGGCGATCCATAAATTTTTATTTTTATCGACAAACGAAAAATGAGAATTTAGATTTTTTGGAATATGAATCGTATTTTTTAATTGATAATTTTTGTCGATAAAAGAAACGAAATCTTCACCTGAAATCTGAATGTTATTATTTACAGCGCTATATCTAACAAGCTCTTTTGATCCAGTATCATAAGAGATTTTTTTTAAATTTAAGGTGTTTAAATTTAATAGATATATTTTATTATTGTTAATCCAACTAAATAAACTATCGTTTATCTGTCCTCGATGTTTGTTTTTAATAAAGTGTTTTTCTAATTTAATTGCTTTTAAGAGTTTGTCACTTTTGTCAAAAAGGAGTAGAGAATCTTGAGCGTTTTTAACAAATAGTGTGCTTACTTTTTTATGTTTTAATTCGGAACCATATCCTTTTCTCACATCTACTTTTTGAGATTTCCAAAGATTACCTTTAAGAAAATAGTTTTTTCGACCATTAGAAAATAGAATAGTATTTTTATTTTGACTGATAACTACTGGATATAATATTTCATTTTTTTGTTCGCTTTCAAAAGCATAAACTTTATCGTTTTCTATATAACCTAATTTGTTGGATTTCGTAAAAAACCAAATTTTATTATCGTGTCCAATTCTAACATCCCAAATATCATTGGTTGGTAGTCCGTCTTTTGTAGTAAATATTTTAAATGTTGTACCATTAAATTTTACGATACCTTTATCTGTAAAAAACCAAATAAAACCTTTGTAATCTTGTGTTATTCTATAAATATGATTACTAGGTAAACCATTTTTTGTTGTATAATTTATGTATTGTTGAGAAAATAAAGAACTCCATATCAAAAGTACTAATAGTAGGATATGGAGTTTTTTCATGTTTAAAAAATTTCTATAAATGGAATGTAAAGATACGAAACCAGATATTATTTTTATTCGTTATGATATTAATTTTCATCAATGTTGCCATCACAATCATCATCTACACTATTTCCAGAAATTTCGATGGCATAAGGATGTATATTCGCATTATCATCATCACAATCTAAACGATTAAACACGCCATCTCCAGCAGCTTCATTACCAGAACCGTAACCGTCGCCATCGTTATCAATATATCTAATATCTTCAGCATCAGTTAATCCATTACAATTGTCGTCTATACCATTATTCATGATTTCATCTGCTAAAATGTTTACAAGGTCATTGGTATCATCACAATCCACATCATTAGTTACCCATCCTTCAGGAGGAGTGCCAGATCCTTGCATGGTTGTGTCAGCATCGCCAAAGCCATCGTTATCATTATCTCTATAAAAAGTAGTTGTAGTAACACAAACGCCATCAACACAAGTTGTTTCGCCTTCACAATTGGTTGTACTGTTGTCTATTTCTCCATCACAATTGTTGTCTAAACCATCACATAATTCAGTTGCATCAGGATAAACCATGTCATTAGAGTCATTACAATCCGTATTGTCACTAACATATCCTTGTGGCGCATCGCAAGCTTCTACTTTTTTATCTGGATCTCCAAATCCGTCGCCATCATTATCATAATACCAAGTTACTTCCGTACAGCGAGTAGAATCATCGCCACAACTTGGACCTATTAATAAGGTTACTAATGCTAATAATAGTAAAGGAATACCTGTTTTAAAAAATTGTTTTTTCATTTGTTTTAGATTTAAGAGTTTTGTTTATTTTGAGTTTTTTATAAAATATAAGTGTACTTAGAATTAAAATAATGCCAATAAATTGGGAGTGAGATATTATTCCGTCTATAATAAAACCACGTTTATCGCCTCTAAATAATTCTAAAAACGCTCTAGTAATGGCATAAAGAATTATATAGGTTAAGAATAGTTGTCCGTGAAATTGTTTTTTCTTTTTTATAATAAATAAGACAATCATAATACTTAGAATACCTGTAATTTCGTACAATTGTGATGGATGTACAGTTATATGATTTGTTTTGGGAAAAGACATGCCAATAAAAGAATCTGTAGGTTTGCCATAGCAACAACCTCCAAAAAAACATCCTATTCTGCCAATTGTATGTGCAATAGTTACTGTTATTGCTAGAATATCTAACATTTGTAAAACTGGGAATTTAGATTTTTTTAAATACCAAATAACAATAGGAACTATGGTGATAAAAGAGCCATAAAAAACAAAACCTCCAGAAAAATTATCTAGCATTAATTTGGGGTTATTAAAAAAATATATAGGTCTTTCTAAGTAAAAGAATAGTTTTCCACCAACAAATCCAGCAATAAAAATGAGGTAAAAAAAGTTGTTGGATAAATTAACTATACCAAGTTCTTTTTTTGCGCTCCATTTGGTATAAACTGAGGCAACTAAGGTTCCAATTACAATACAAAAAGCATACGTATAAATAGTAAAATTACCGATATGAAATAATTCAGGATGCATTTCTAAGGAGTAACACTATCTATGGTTACACAAAATTCTGCTTCGACACCGCTACTTGTTATTTTTAAATTTGTATTCATAAGAGGATTAAGTTTTATTAATTTTATCTATTAAAAAAAGTCACAAAAAAAAGAAACAAATATGTTTAATTTTTCTGTGACAAGCTAACAACTTAAAGAAGTTATGATAGTCCCTTATTAACTAACAATGCGAAAATAAGTTTTAGTATTAGTTTGTTAAATAGACATTCGATAAACTGTCATTATTATTCGATTAATTGTCTTTGTAATTGGATTAATTAATTAAATACGACATTACTATCATTGGTATAATTTAGTATATTTGTTACAAATTAAAACAAGATGACCGAGAAGAAATTTCAAATTGATGGTATAGATAAGATAATACTAAACCATTTAATACAAGATGCAAGAACACCAATACTTAAAATAGCAAGAGATGTTGGTATTTCAGGAGCGGCAATTCATCAACGTTTACGAAAATTAGAAAAGAGTGGTTTATTATCAGGTTCAAAATTTGTTTTAAATCCAAAAGTATTAGGGTATAAAACCCTTGCTTTTGTGGGTATTTTTTTAGATAGTTCAACAAGATATAAGGAAGCAATAAAACGTTTAAAAGAAATAGAAGAGGTAATAGAAAGTCATTATACGACAGGAAATTATGGTATTTTTATTAAGGTGTTGTGTAAAGATAATGAACATCTAATGCAAGTGTTAAATCATAAAATTCAAAAAATAAATGGCGTAGCACGTACCGAAACATTTATTTCATTAGATCAACAAATAGAGCGACAGATTAAAATTTAATTTATGCCAATTCAATTTCAAAATGCGCTAAATAGATTTGAAATATTTTTATGTTGAGTTGGTATTATAGAATTCCGTAGATAGATTCATGCGTTTAGACACAGTTATCTCTGCTCCTGAATCTTTAAGATTGTGAGAAATGAAAAAGTTACATTTACATAGAAATCAAGTTGTTAGCGTCTATTCATATAAATCATAAGGTAATAGACCAATGTAGTAAGTGAGGCAATGGCAGCAACGACATAAGTTCTCGCAGCCCATTTTAAAGCATCTTTGGCACCTTCTTGTTCGTTTGGAGTAAGCATATTTTTATCGTGTAGCCATGCCAAAGCTCTATTGCTGGCATCGTATTCTACAGGCAAGGTAACAAAGCTAAATAATACGGTAGCTGCAAATAATAGAATGCCTAATAGTAATAGTTGCGGAAAAGCATTGACTAAAAAGATACCGCCAATCAAAGCAAATTGAGCCAGTCTCCCAGAAATATTAACCGTAGGCACCATTTTACTTCTAAATTCTAGCCAAGAATAACCAATGGCATGTTGGATAGCATGTCCACATTCGTGTGCAGCAACAGCAGCTGCGGCAGCATTTCGTTCGTTATAAACAGCTTCGCTGAGGTTTACTGTTTTGTCAGATGGATTGTAATGATCTGTAAGTCTACCTTTTACAGAAATCACCTTAACATCGTATACTTTATTATCTAAAAGCATTTTTTCAGCAATTTCTTTACCACTCATTCCGTTTTGGAGTGTAAGTTTAGAATATTTTGCAAATTTACTTTTTAAGCGTTGTTGAACAATTCCACCAATTAAAGCAATTGCGCCCATCAGAATATATGCTGTCATATTTTTTTATATTATATAGATTACATCTTTTATTTAATACTTACTTTTACATCATAAATTGTACCATTATATTTTAGTAAGACAAAATGGCAATTTACAGAAATAAATAAAAAGTACCATAATTATTAGTATCAAAATGAAGGCGTCAAAAAAAATAAACATATTACTTATTTATACAGGAGGAACAATAGGAATGGTAAAAGATTATAAAACAGGAGCATTAAAGGCTTTTGATTTTAATAATTTAAGAGAACGTATTCCAGAATTAAACCAATTAGATTGCAAAATTAAGACGATTAGTTTTGAAGAACCGATAGATTCTTCAAATATGAATCCAACATATTGGATTAAAATCACGACAATTATTGAAGAAAACTATAAAGAAGCAGATGGTTTTGTTGTATTAACAGGTAGTGATACAATGTCTTATACGGCATCAGCAATAAGTTTTATGTTAGAAAATTTATGTAAGCCTATAATTTTTACAGGTTCGCAATTGCCAATAGGAGATTTAAGAACAGATGCTAAGGAAAACTTAATAACTGCGATACAAATAGCTTCAGCAAGAGAAAAAAGTAAGCCTAAAGTTACAGAAGTATGTTTGTATTTTGAATACAAATTGTATAGAGCAAACCGAACAACAAAAATTAACGCAGAGCATTTTGAGGCATTTTCGTCGTCTAATTATCCAGCATTAGCAGAAAGTGGCGTACATTTAAAATTTCAAGACCACTTATTGTTTCATTCAAAAGGAGAGAAACAATTAAAAGTTAGAAAAAAACTAAATGATAATATAGTTATTTTGAAGTTATTTCCAGGAATATCCTTAGAAGTAATTAAAACAATTTTAGGAATAAAAGGATTGAAAGGAGTTGTGCTTGAAACTTATGGTTCAGGAAATGCATCAACCCAAAAAGAGTTTATTGCATTGTTAGCAAATGCTATAAAAAGAGGAATTGAAATAATTGATGTAACACAATGCATTGGCGGAAGTGTTATATTAGGACATTACGAAACTAGTACAGAACTTCAAAAAATAGGCGTTGTGAGTGGTAATGATATTACAACAGAATCTGCGATAGCTAAATTAATGTACTTATTAGGAGAAGAAATACCAAAAGAAGAATTTAAAGAAATTTTTGAAAAATCTTTACGTGGCGAATTGACTGATTTGTAATTATTTACTAGTGTAACCTAATGTAATAGTTAATAAACAATTTGAAATAAATTTCATAAAACAAAATATTTTTTGTTACTTGGCAGTCTTAAATGAAGTAAAACTTGTTTAATGGAGAGGTGGCCGAGCGGCTTAAGGCGCACGCTTGGAAAGCGTGTTTATGAGAGATTGTAACATGGGTTCGAATCCCATTCTCTCCGCAGAAATGTTTTGCTTTATAAAAAATTATGTATATTTAACCCGTTATTAAATTAATTAAAACTCGAATTTAAAATGAAAAAATTATCTACTATTTTAGCAGCCACAGGTGTAATGCTATTAGGATCTGTACAAACATTTGCACAAGATGCAGGAGCATCAGGAGCTGATGAAGGATTCTCAATGCAAATATTAAAAAGATATTTTATAGAAGGAGGACCTTTCTTTATGGGAATTGTGCTTTTGGCTTTAATACTAGGATTAGCAATAGCAATAGAACGTATTATCTATCTTAATTTAGCTTCACAAAATAACAACAAATTAGTTGGTAGTATTGAAGACGCATTAGCAGATGGAGGTATTGAAGCAGCAAAAGAAGTTGCACGTAATACAAAAGGGCCAGTTGCTTCGATATTTTATCAAGGATTAAAAAGAGTAGGTGATGGTGAAGGAATTGAAGCTGCGGAAAAAGCAGTTGTTGGTTATGGAGGAGTACAAATGGGATTATTAGAAAAAAATATTTCTTGGTTATCTTTATTTATTGCGTTAGCTCCAATGTTAGGGTTTATGGGAACAGTAATTGGTATGATTGGTGCATTTGATTCGATACAACAAGCAGGTAATATTTCGCCAACAGTTGTAGCAGGAGGTATTAAAGTAGCATTACTTACTACCGTATTTGGATTGGTAGTAGCAATTATTCTTCAAATATTATACAACTATATTATTTCTAAAGTAGATAATATCGTAAATGGTATGGAAGATGCTTCAATTTCGTTAGTAGACCTTTTAGTTAAACATAAAAATTAAGAGTATATGAAATTATCAAGAATATTACAAATTATTTCTCTTGTAATTGCTTTGTTCGCAGTTTACTTTTTTGTTAAAGTTTCCACAGGAGAGGAAGGAAGTGAAGCATTAAGTAGATCGGTAAATAATTTTATCGGATTTACAAAATGGCTATTGATAGGAGTTGGATTGTTAATACTTGTTTTTATTATAATGGATATTGTTAAAAATCCAAAGAATTTAAAGAAAACACTTATTGGATTTGCCGTTTTTGGTTTACTATTTTTAATTGCATATATGATTTCAGGTAGTGAAGCAGTAGAAACAACAAATGGTATAGTAGAAGCAGGAAGTACCTTGTCTAAAAGAGTTAGTACAGGTATAACATTTAGTGCCATACTTGGCGGAATTGCTTTTGCTGGTTTTATTTTCGATTCAGTTAAATCATTACTTAAATAACACATTATGGCAAAAAGAGCAGTCCCAGAAATTAATGCTGGATCTATGGCAGATATTGCCTTTTTATTACTTATATTTTTCTTAGTAACGACAACAATGGATATAGATTCTGGTATTTCTCGAAAGTTGCCAGAAAAACAAGATCCCAATGTTGAACCACCAATTTTAAAAGAAAAAAATGTTTTTGTAGTTAATTTAAATAGAAACGGTGATATCTTAGTGGAGAACGAAACTTTTATGAAAGTTAATGAACTCAAAGATGCTGCTATTGAATTTTTAGATAATGGAGGAGGTACAGATAAAGATGGAAATAAATGTGATTACTGTAAAGGTAAAAAGAGTATCAAATCATCCGACCATCCCAAAAAAGCAATTATATCTATAGAAAGTGCGAGAGGTACCAAATATGGAACTTATATAGCGGTTCAGAATGAATTGGTTGCAGCATATAATGTTTTAAGAGAACGTAGTTCAAACGAATTATATGGCATAACTTTTGATGAATTATTAAAAAGAGCTAAAGATGAAAATAATTCGGTTGCTAAAGCTGCGGATCTTAAAATAAAAGTTAAAAGAATAAAAGAAATGTTTCCGATGATTATTTCTGAAGCAGAACCTGTTAAATTTAATTAATTATGTCTAAATTTAGTAAGAAGAAAAAAGAGATGCCAGCTGTAAATACAGCCTCTCTACCAGATATTGTATTTATGCTTTTGTTCTTTTTTATGGTTACTACGGTAATGCGTGAAACAGAATTAAAAATTAAACCACCAAAATTACCAGAAGCGACAGAAGTTAAGAAACTAGAAAAAAAGAATTTGGTGAGTTTTGTATATGTCGGAAAATCTATTGATGGTAAAATAAAAGGAGATGTCATTCAATTAAACGATAAAATTTCTACAGTAAAAGATATTAGAAGTTTTATTTTAGCCAAAAGAGCAGAAGTTTCTCAAAGTGATATTAATAAGTTAACTACTTCCATAAAAGCTGATATAACTACAGAAGTAGGAACGATTTATGATATTAAAAGTGAATTAAGAGAAATTAATGCATTAAAAATTAATTATTCTACCGTTCAAGTAGCTAAGAAATAGAATTTATCAAACTCAAAATATAAAGGCAATACATACTGTATTGCCTTTTTTTTTTGGAATGAATAAAACTTCGACTAATTGTTTGGCTTGTTTTTTGTAGTAGTAAATATGTTCAAATTTATACGAATTTGATTTTAAGGTGCACCAAAAAAATAACTTAACCATCTTAAAATTGTGAGTATAGTCTCTCTATGGTTAAATAAGAAAAGATAAATAATTTATAGCGTATTTTGATGTTGAATTGGTATTAGAATGTACTTAGAGTATAATGATGAACGAAGCGTTATATATCACGAAAAGTAACAGTTATGGTAAGAAGAACAGTTCCGGGAATTAATGCAGGATCCATGGCAGATATAGCATTTTTATTACTTATCTTTTTTTTAGTAACAACCACAATGGATATTGATGTAGGAATATCTAGAAAGTTACCAGAACAGTCCACTGAAATACCACCGCCATTTCATGAAAGAAATGTTTTGATAGTTACTATAAATAAAGAAGGAGAGATACTCGTGGAAAATAATGTAAGAATACGAATAGAGGAAATTAAATCTACTGCTATCGAGTTTTTAGATAATGGAGGACAAACAGATAGTGATGGTAATACATGCGATTATTGTAAAGGTAAAAGAGATAAAAAATATTCCGATCATCCTAAGAAAGCAATTATATCAATCGAGAGTGCAAGAGGAACAAAATATGAAGATTATATAGCACTGCAAAACGAATTAGTCGCAGCTTATAATGTATTGCGAAATCGAACATCAAAAGAATTGTATGGTATCTCTTTTAAAGAATTACAAAAGAGGGCTAAAAGTAAAAATAATATCATGTCAAAAACTGCGGATCTTAAAAAGAAAATTAAAAGAGTTAAAAATAGATATCCAATGATTATTTCTGAGGCAGAACCAGCAAACCATAGTA
>JALSLK010000025.1 GCA_026988355.1 Flavobacteriaceae bacterium | reverse complement strand
TATTTAAGATACTATTCAATAAAAAAAAACTCCAAATTATCAATTGATAATTTGGAGTTTTTTTTTATTAAATGTATTTCGTATATTAATCTACTAAAATAATAATTTTATTACTACTCATTTCAATAGTTCCTGATGCTATTTCTAAATGCGTATAATTGTTATCGCCTTTGGTAAATTTATCTTGATGTAGTTCCTCAATTTCAAAACTACCTTTAATCTTAATCGTCCCTTTTTTTAATAAAGAAACAATTGGTGCGTGATTATTTAACATTTCAAAATCTCCATTAATTCCTGGAACATAAATTGAATCTGCTTCTATTTGCAATAATTTTGCTTCTGGTGAAATGATTTCTACTTGCATAATTTTAGTGTTCTAACTAATTACTTATTTTTAAGCTTCTGCTAACATTTTCTCTCCTGCCTCAATAGCGTCTGCAATAGATCCTCTCAAGTTAAATGCTGCTTCTGGATATTTATCTAATTCTCCATCCATAATCATATTAAATCCTTTAATAGTGTCTTTAATATCTACCAAACATCCTGGTATTCCTGTAAATTGCTCTGCAACATGAAATGGTTGTGATAAGAAACGTTGTACACGTCTTGCTCTATGTACGATTAGTTTGTCTTCTTCAGACAATTCTTCCATACCTAAAATTGCAATAATATCTTGTAGTTCTTTATATTTCTGTAATGTTTCTTTTACTTTTTGTGCAGTATCGTAATGTTCGTCTCCTAAAATTTCTCTATTTAAAATTCTTGAAGTTGAATCTAATGGATCTACTGCTGGATAGATTCCTAACTCCGCAATTTTTCGTGAAAGTACGGTTGTTGCATCTAAGTGCGCAAAAGTTGTTGCTGGTGCTGGATCTGTTAAATCATCTGCTGGTACATATACTGCTTGTACAGATGTAATTGAGCCTGTTTTTGTCGAAGTTATACGCTCTTGCATAGTTCCCATCTCTGTTGCCAATGTTGGTTGGTAACCTACTGCTGATGGCATACGTCCTAATAATGCAGACACTTCCGAACCTGCTTGTGTAAATCTAAATATATTATCAATAAAGAATAAAATATCTTTACCTTGTCCATCTCCTGCTCCATCTCTAAAATATTCTGCAATTGCTAAACCAGATAATGCGACACGAGCTCTTGCTCCAGGTGGTTCGTTCATTTGCCCAAATACGAATGTTAATTTAGATTCTTTTAAAGCTTCCATATCTACTTTATCTAAATCCCATCCACCTTCTTCCATAGATTTATCAAATTCTTCTCCGTATTTAATAATTCCTGATTCTAACATTTCACGAAGTAAATCATTTCCTTCACGAGTTCTCTCTCCTACTCCTGCAAACACAGATAATCCACCATGTCCTTTTGCTATATTATTAATTAATTCTTGAATTAATACTGTTTTACCTACTCCTGCTCCTCCAAATAATCCAATTTTACCTCCTTTTGCATAAGGTTCAATTAAATCAATAACTTTAATTCCTGTAAATAACACTTCAGTTGCAGTTGATAAATCTTCAAATTTTGGTGCTTCTCTATGGATTGGCAAACCATTTTTACCATCTTTTGGCAATGCTTTAAGACCATCAATAGGCTCTCCACTCACATTAAATAAACGTCCATAAATATCTTTCCCAACTGGTACTTGTATAGGACTTCCTGTCGCTATTACTTCGTGACCTCTACTTATTCCATCGGTAGAATCCATTGCAATTGTTTTTACTGTATCTTCTCCAACATGTTGTTGCACTTCTAATACAATAATAGAACCGTCTTTTTTATGAATTTCAAGAGAATCGTAGATTCTTGGAAGGTTTGCTCCAGATTCAAATACTACGTCGATAACAGGACCTATAATTTGTGCTATTTTACCAGTAACTTTAGTCATTATTTCTATTTTTTTTTGTTTAAAGATATTAGAACATAACATATTGTTTTCATTCTAATTTTAAAGCTGCAAAGATAATTATATTTACTTAATATTAAAGTAATTATTTAGAAAATAAATCATAAAAAAATACTCCGACAAAATCGGAGTATTTTTTTATTAAGTATTTGTTTTATGAAGTAACTAAAAATCACTTCATATCTGTTATTAATTATTAACAGTCCAAGAAATAAAGTACTGAGAACCTACAAATCCTGTTCCTAAAGCACTTTGATATTCTTTTCCTCCTAAATTTGCTCCTCCCAATTTGAATTGAGATTTCCATTTAGGAACGGTATAACTAATTTGTGCATCTGCCGTAAATCTTGATGGTATTAAACCGTCTGCAAATGTATTTTGCCATGTATACTCTGTAGCATAACGTGTATTTATGTTAAATCCGAAATTCTTATATGCGTTTGGACTACCAAAAGAAACTTTAACGGTATGTTCTGGCGTATTAAATCCTGGCACAAAATCTGGATCAACAGTTTCATCATAATCAAAATTTGCCCACGTATAGTTAACACCAACTTTGAATTTTTCGGCTACTCTTGTTGAAAGTCCTAAACCTAGACCATAAGAAGAAATATCTACCGTTGAGTTTGTATATACTTGAAAAGGTGTATAATCTCCATTTGCTATTGCAGCAAGTGCTTTTGGTGTTGCTGGATTCGAAATTGGAAATGTATCTGAAAAATCTACTTGACCATAAAATGGTACTACTACCGTTTTTACATCAATAAATTTATCATACTTATTATAATAACCATTCAAATCTACAGTAACACTTCCTACTTTTCCTCTATATCCTAATTCTAGTGCTGTTACTTTTTCTGGCTGAACATAATCTACATTAGATACCTTTAATAATGAAGGGTCTGGTGTTCCTGCTGCTGCAGAAGCTCCAAATGCTCTTAAAGATGTTAATGTAAATGCATTGTCATAGGCTCTTCTTCCAGACAGTTCTGTTGTTGCTCCTAATCCGCCTCCAAAAGTATTTTCTAAAAACTGACCTGTTGTACTAACATTTAAAGGTCTTGTCGTATATCTATCTAAGTTATCTGATGCAGAACCAACTAAAAATGCATTACCTACATCTAGACCTATATATTGATCTTGTGTTGTTGGGTTTCTAAATCCTGTTTGGAATGAAGCTCTAATATTATGATTCTTATTTGCTCCTGCGGAATAAACCATCGCTACACGTGGAGAAAAACTACCATCAAAATTTTGTGCTTTATCATAACGTATAGAAGCAGTTATCTTTAATCTATCTTCTGCAAATTTCTTACTTCCTTGCATATATGCTCCATATTCATTGTAATTAATTGCACCGTCGTAATCTGTAAAGATTGTTCCATCAGAATTTAATGAATAAACTCTATATGAACCTCCTATTTGTAAATCTATAGCATCCTTTAATAATCTTTTAAAATTATAATTACCTTCGGCATGATATGTTTTTGAGTTATCTGTAAATTTAGAACCTGTTAACAAACTTGGGTCTGAAATTATTTCGTTTAATGCTGCTTTATAGGTATCGGTTCCTGGCTTTGGTATACTTGGAGAGGTTTCGTTAAGTATCGCTCCATTTGGCAATCTATTATCTGCTAAAATACGACCAAAAGCATTCGCATTAGCAACATTTCCTGGTGTAAATCCTAATGAGTTTACAAGTGCTGCCGTTGCTGGGTCTGCTAAAGCCTGTCCTGTAAACAATCCTAAATAACCTCTTGCATAATCTCCAAACCAAGCTTGGTCTCCTTTCCAACTTCTATTTAAATTTATAGCAGTAAAACGAGAGTCGTACGAATCTCCTGCGGATTCTGAGGTAATATAACCTCTAACGAAAAAATCTTTATTTGAAAATTCTAATTTATGTTGTTGCATAAAAAAGTTTTTTAACGAATATCTATTTGCTCCTTGATAAATTGTATTTCCTACACCAAATTTTGAATTCCAAACAATTTCGAAATCATCTCCATTTGGTCTAAAGTTAAATGAAAAATCTGTTTTGATGCTTCTCGCATTGTAATCCATCAAATCTACTTCATTAAAACCAGTTCTAGAAACTTTTTGAGTTCCTAATGTTCCTGCTGGAGTTCCTGCTATTGTATCCCAATTTAAAGTTGTTGCAACCTCATCTCCATAAACATTTAACCCATCGAAATCTGCATCTGCTCTTGTTTGCGTCCCAAACGTTCTTGCCTCTCTATCGTAATGTCTATAATCTGTTGCCCACCAATCTGTACCGTCTAAATAAGAAAACGATGCTTTTGCTGCAAACTTATCTGTAAATGCATGAGCTACACGTAAACCAACATCATAAAATTGGTTATTTCCTGCTGCTTCTTGGGTTGTAATCCCAGTTTTTGCATAAACACTTATTCCTTGATGGTCAAATGGATTTTTACTTGTCATAAATAAGATTCCATTAAATGCATTTGCACCGTATAGCGCAGAAGATGCTCCTGGTAATATCTCTACCGAATTCACATCCAATTCACTCATTCCTAATAAATTTCCTAAAACGAAGTTTAATGCAGGAGATGAATTATCCATTCCATCTACTAATTGTACAAAACGTGTGTTTGAAAAAGTCGCAAAACCTTTTGTGTTTATAGATTTAAAAGTTAAACTATTTGTATTTATATCTACACCTTTTAAACTCTCCAAACCATCATAAAAATTTGCTGCAGGCGTATTTTTAATTCCTCTCACATCCATTCTTTCAATCGTTACTGGAGATTCTCTAACACTCTCTGGTGTTCTAGAAGCCGAAACAACTACTTCATCTAAATTTGATGAATTCTCTTCTAAAGAGATATCCAAAGATTGATTTGCTTTAGTAATCGGCATTGTTTGCTTAGCATATCCTAATGTAGTAACCATTATATCGAATGGAGGCTCTTGGTTTACTCTCAAAGTATAATTACCATCAAAATCGGTAGTTGTCCCTAAAGATTTACCAACCACCTTAATATTAACACCAGGAAGTGGCTCTCCTGTTTTTGCATCCTTTACATTTCCTTTAACTGTTGTTTGTGCTAACATAGTCATACTGAAAAGAAATGAAATTGCAATACTAAATAATTTTCTCATTTGTTTCTTAAATTTGATTAATATGGGTGCAAAATACAAAAAAAAAATTATTCTAAACATTTACATGTAAATTCTCGTTAATTTAATTTTATAAAAGATCAACTATTTATTATATATTAAGGCATAAATCATACATTTAATTTAAAATCGGTTCAAAAATATTATTTTAACAATCTGTTCATTTAAAATAAAACATCCAACAAAAAAATATCAAAACAAACCTTGTCATATAAAGAAATAGTCGTAGTTTTGCAAACTCTTTAGAGTAAAGAGGAATGTTTAATAAATAAATAATACGAGTGAACACACTAAGTTACAAAACTGTATCTGCAAATAAAACTACTGTTAATAAAGAGTGGTTGTTAGTAGATGCTGAAGGACAAACATTAGGTAGGTTAGCTTCTAAAGTTGCAAAACTAGTTAGAGGAAAACACAAACCTAATTTTACACCTCACGTTGATTGTGGTGACAATGTTATCATTATTAATGCGGAGAAGATTAAATTAACTGGTAACAAATGGGCAGACAAAACATATGTTCGTCATACAGGTTATCCAGGAGGGCAAAGAACCCTTACTGCAACTGAATTATTTGGAAAAGATCCAATTCGTTTAGTTGAAAAAGCAGTAAAAGGAATGTTACCAAAAAACAAATTAGGTAGAGCTATTTATAAGAATTTATATGTTTATGTTGGTAATGAACATATGCAAACAGCTCAAAATCCTAAAGCTATTAATCTAAACGAAATAAAATAATATGGAGATTATTCATAAAATTGGTAGAAGAAAAACTGCTGTTGCTCGTATGTATATGAGCGAAGGTAAAGGTAATGTTACTATTAATGGTAAAGATATGGATCAATATTTTACTACGGACACATTACGTTACAAAGTTATTCAACCTTTAATGCTTACAGATAATGAAAATAAATTTGACATTAAAGTAAATGTTTTTGGTGGTGGAATAACTGGACAAGCAGAAGCTACAAGGTTAGCTATTTCTAGAGCTTTAGTTTCTTTAGACGAAGAAAATAGACTCATTTTAAAACCCGAAGGACTATTAACTAGAGATCCTAGAATGGTTGAACGTAAAAAATTCGGTCAGAAAAAAGCACGTAAAAAATTCCAATTCTCAAAACGTTAATCTCGACTTTGTTCGATTTTTCTATAAATATTGGATTTATTACAAAATTAAAATTATTAAAAAGTTATTGTTTGAGTTTAGCATCCAAATAGATAAGATCGATTTTCGCTACTTATTTATTGCTAAATCTTACGGAACGTAAACTAAACAAAATGAAAAACATAGAAGTAAAAGGCTTATTAGATGCTGGTGTCCACTTCGGTCACTTGACAAGAAAATGGAATCCAAATATGGCTCCATACATCTACACAGAACGCAGCGGTGTACATATTATAGATTTATATAAAACCGTAGCAAAAATAGAAGAGGCAAATAAAGCACTTCACAAAATTGCAGCATCAGGAAGAAAAATACTTTTTGTCGCTACAAAAAAACAAGCAAAAAATATTGTATCTGATAAAGCAGAATCTGTTAATATGCCTTATATTACAGAAAGATGGCCTGGAGGAATGTTAACAAATTTTGTTACCATCCGAAAAGCAGTCAAAAAAATGGGACATATTGATAGAATGAAACTAGATGGTTCTTTTGATGCTTTATCAAAAAGAGAAAAATTACAAATAAACCGCCAACGTGCTAAATTAGAAAAGAATTTAGGTTCTATTACAGACATGACTCGCCTTCCAGGTGCTTTAATCATTATAGACATTAAACGTGAACATATTGCTATTGCAGAAGCTCGTAAATTAAACATTCCTATTTTTGCAATGGTAGACACTAATTCTGATCCTAGACTAGTAGATTTTGTAATTCCATCTAATGACGATGCTTCAAAATCAATCGAAAGTGTATTGGGATTCCTTACAGATGCAATCTCAGAAGGTCTTGCCGAAAGAAAAGCAGGAAAAGAAAAAGCAAGTAAAGAAACTACTGAAAAAAAATAATTCAAATAAAATTTTAAGAAAATGGCAAAAATAACTGCTGCAGAAGTAAAAAAATTAAGAGAAGCTACAGGTGCTGGTATGATGGATTGTAAAAATGCATTACAAGAAGCTAATGGAAACTTTGAAGAAGCTATTTCTGTACTACGTAAAAAAGGTCAAAAAGTTGCTGCAAAAAGAGCAGACAGAGATTCTGCTGAAGGTGTAGCAATCGCAAAAATAAATAATGAAAATACGGTTGGTGTTGCTATTGTAGTAGCATGTGAAACAGATTTTGTTGGTAAAAATGATTCTTTTAAAGAATTGGCAAAACAATTTGTAGATATTGCAATAAACCACAACGATAAAGAAGCTTTTTTAGCTGCTGACTTTGGTGGCATGACGGTTGCTGAAAAATTAATTGAGCAAACTGGAGTTATTGGAGAGAAAATTGAAATTCCTTCTTTTGAAAAAATAGAAGCTGCTTATGTTGGTTCTTATATTCACGGTAATAAAATTGCTGCAATTGTAGGCTTAACGGCTAAAGTAGATAATGCAGATGTTTTAACAAAAGATTTGGCGATGCAAGCTGCTTCTATGGGAGCAACTACATTATCTTACAAAGATTTTGACCCTGCATTTGTTGCCTCTGAAACGGAAGCTAGAATCGCCGCAATCGAAAAAGACAATGAAGAGTTAGGTCGTTTGGGGAAAACACTTAAAAATGTGCCGCAGTACATTTCTATGGCACAATTATCCGAAGAAGTTTTAGCTAAAGCTGAAGAAGAAGCAAAAGCACAATTAAAAGCAGAAGGTAAACCTGAACAAATTTGGGATAGAATCTTACCTGGTAAAATGGAACGTTTTATTTCAGATAATACAACATTAGATCAAGAGCAATGTCTACTAGATCAAAATTTTATTAAAGACGAAAAGAAAAGCGTTGCTGATTATGTAAAGTCTTATGGAGACGTTACTGTAGCAAATTTTAAACGTGTTGCTTTAGGACAATAAATTTACAAGGTAGATTTTACAATTTTACAAACCTCATCTAGTAGATGAGGTTTTTTTATGCCTTAAGAAACACGCAATTTATTTTTTACAAATCAAATAACGAATAAAAAATAAAATTTAGTATTCAAAATTTAGCATTCAAAATTCTTACACTATATTTGCAATACTAAATTAAAAACATGTTGTATAAACGAATTTTATTAAAATTGAGTGGCGAAGCATTAATGGGAGAACGTCAATATGGAATTGACCCAAAACGCTTGGCAGAATATGCTCAAGAAATCAAACAGGTAGTTAATACAGGTGTTGAAGTTGCAATTGTAATTGGTGGTGGTAATATTTTTAGAGGTGTTGCAGGTGCAAGTAATGGAATGGATCGTGTACAAGGAGACCACATGGGAATGCTCGCAACGGTAATTAACGGACTTGCTTTACAAAGTGCTTTAGAAAACGAAGATGTACCAACTAGATTACAAACTGCGATAAAAATAAATGAAGTTGCAGAACCCTTTATTAGAAGAAAAGCAATGCGACATTTAGAAAAAGGTCGTGTCGTTATTTTTGGAGGAGGAACTGGAAATCCATATTTCACAACAGACTCCGCAGCAGTATTAAGAGCCATAGAAATTGAAGCAGATGTAATTTTAAAAGGAACACGTGTAGATGGTATTTACACTTCCGATCCAGAAAAAAACAACGATGCTGTTAAATTTGATAAAATTTCTTTTGAAGAAGTTCTTAAAAAAGGTTTAAAAGTTATGGATACTACAGCTTTTACATTAAGTCAAGAAAATAAGTTACCTATTATAGTTTTCGATATGAATACAAACGGAAACTTACTACGATTAATTTCTGGAGAAAAAATAGGCACAGTTGTCCAATAAAGACTTCTTAAACAAGATAAAATCTAAAATTGGTATACTTTTTGAATAAAACAAATTAATAATAAAATCATGAACGAAGAAATTGAAATTATTTTAGAAACCACGAAAGAAGAAATGGAAAATGCAATAGCACATTTAAAAAATGAATTTGCTAATATCAGAGCTGGTAAAGCATCTCCAATAATGCTTAAAAGTGTTATGGTAGATTATTATGGCTCCCTAACTCCTCTTGGTCAAGTTGCCAATGTAAATACTCCAGATGCGCAAACTATAACGGTACAACCATGGGAAAAAAACATGCTTGGAGAAATAGAAAAAGCCATCGTTAACGCCAATTTGGGATTCAATCCTATGAATAATGGAGAAAGTATTATTATAAATGTACCTGTTCTTACAGAAGAAAGACGTAAAGAATTAGCAAAAAGAGCAAAAGCTGAAGCAGAAAATGCAAAAGTAAGTGTTAGAAACGGTAGAAAAGATGCGAATAATGAAGTGAAGAAATTAGATGTTTCTGACGACCAGAAAAAAAATACAGAAGATAGCATTCAAGGATTAACAGATAAGTATACAAAAATAATAGGAGAACTCTTTAATACAAAAGAAACAGAAATAATGAAAGTTTAATATTTACTAATTTGCTTATGAAAAATTACTTTATTATTCTCTCCGTTTTATTTCTATCAACAATAGGTTTTTCGCAAAATAACAATCAAATTTATGATTTTTTTGGCGGAAAAACATTTGGAAATCGTACGGTATTTTATCGATTATTATTTCAAATAAATAATGGTAAAGTTTCTGGCTATGCTTTTACTGATGAACAAGGTAATGAAGAAACAAAATCAATTATCGATGGATCATTTAATCCAAAAAATAATACAATAATATTTAGTGAAACTAATAAACTAATTACGAAATCAAGACAAGGTTTTAAAAATTCATGTTATTTAAACGGAGTAATAACACTTAAAATAAATAAAAAAGTAAGCAGTATTAAAGGCACTTTTACAGAATTAACTGCTAGTGGTAAAAAATGTTTTAACGGAGTAATTAGTATTATTAGTTTAGACTCTTATAGTAGATTAAAGAAAAAAATTGCGCAAGAAAAACTAATTGCCAAGAAAATTAAAAAAGAAAACTCTCCGAAAACTAATAAAACTGTTTTGCCAAGTTTTAATAGTAATGAAAAATTAACGATAAAAGATAATGAAGAAATTAGTATTTTCTGGAATTCTAATACTTTTATATTAGATATTTGGGACGATGTAAAAGAAGATGGAGATGAGATAACAATAGAATTTAACGATGAAATTATTTTAGAAAAATACGTGCTAAAAAATAAAAAAGAACAAATAAAACTACCGCTTAAACAAGGAAAAAACAAATTGGTATTTACTGCTAACAATACTGGATTAATCGCAAACAATACTGCAAGAGTAGATTTATTTGATACTAAAATTAAACACCAAATAATAACGCAATTACAATTAAACAAATCTGTAATCGTTTACCTTATACGATAAATAAAAAAAACATTTAATCTATTTAATAATGAAAACTATAAAATTAATACCGATTGTATTTCTACTGCTACAAACTTTCTTAGTACCAGCTCAAGAGTATACATTTTTATCTAAAGATTTACATCTTATGACAGATAAAGAAATGATTGACAATCAAGTACAAATCACTAATACAATTGATTTATTCGATATTCATGGTAATGCTATTGAACCATCGCAATTAAATGCCCTTATGGTAAGTAAAAACTTTTTCCCATTAGTATACGGAAACCAAAAACACGAAGCTAAAGCTATTGTTTTTAGAGCAACAACTAAAAAAGAAAAGAAAAAAAAGATTGCACAAATGCAACTAACCGACCCTAATGCTGACTTTATCTCTGGGGAATTTGCAAAAGACTTCACAGCAATGGATGTCGATGGAAATAAAATAACACTAAGCAAATTAAAAGGAAAAATTGTTGTGTTAAATTTTTGGTTTACGCAATGTAAACCTTGTATTGATGAAATACCAAAATTAAACAAATTAGTTAAAAAATATAAAGATGTAGCATTTATCAGCATCACTTTTAATAAAAAAGAAGTTGTGAAAAAATTTCTTAAAAATCACACATTCAATTATAAACATATTACAGAAAATGATCCAATAATTGACGATTATCAAGTTTCTGCATTTCCAACACATTTAATAATAGATCAAAAAGGAGAAATAATTTTTAGAAAAATTGGTGATTTCATTGCTGAAATGGATGTGAAAATTGGATTATTGTTAAAAGTAAATTAAAATTTATTCCGTAAAAATGATAACCGTAACAGAGGCTATACTTACAATTTTAAGGTGGCATACTAAAAAAATATTTTAATTGTTTTGGCGCATCTTAAAATCAAATTGGTGTAAATCTTCGTTTTTATTGCCCTACCGAGACTTAGGCATCTCTATTTATAAGGTTTCTTTGAGGTAAGTTTAAGTTGTACTCAGGTTAATAATTAAATTTTGCATATATTTATAGTGTTGTTCGTTACCTACGAAAACGACTAACCAAATTAAATAGTAAAAATATGCGAAAAAGCATCTTATATAAAGCTCCAGGTAAATTTGAAGATACAAGGTTTGAAAAAATACACAATGTTATTTTTCCAAACTCCAATATAGCTTCTATAAAAGTTGCAGAAGAAATTGCAATGCTTATAAGAAAGAAAGCGGCAAAAAACAAAACTTGTGTTTTAGGATTAGCAACAGGTTCTTCTCCAATAAAGGTTTATGAAGAATTAGTAAGAATGCACAAAGAAGAAAATTTAAGTTTTAAAAATGTAATAACTTTTAATTTAGATGAATACTTTCCTATGCAAAAAGAAGATATGCAAAGTTATCATTACTTTATGCACGAACACTTATTTAACCATATAGATATATCTTCTAAAAATATAAATATTCCAAACGGCACTATTACAAATAAAGATGTAAAACAATATTGTATAGACTATGAAATTAAAATTAAAAATGCAGGAGGTTTAGATTTTCAATTATTAGGTGTTGGAAGAACTGGACATATTGGTTTTAATGAACCAGGATCACACCGCAATTCAGGAACAAGAAGTATCACATTAGATCATCTAACCAGAGTAGATGCAGCATCTTCCTTTTTAGGAATTGAAAATGTACCAAAAAAAGCAATTACTATGGGAGTTGCAACAGTAAATAAAGCCAAAAGAATTGTACTAATAGCTTGGGGACAACATAAATCCGAAATTATAAAAGAAACTATTGAAGGTCCAATTTCTTCACAAGTTCCTGCAACTTACCTACAAAATCATAAAAATACAACCTTCGTATTAGATACAGAAGCAGGTTCTGAATTAACACGAAATAAAACGCCATGGCTAGTTGGTACCTGTATTTGGACAGACAACTTAAGAAATAAAGCCATACTTTGGTTATGTGAATTAATTAATAAATCGATACTTCGCTTAACCGATAAAGATTATAATGATAATGGCATGTCCGATTTATTAGCACTCGAAGGAAGTGCATATGATTTGAATATTAAAATGTTTAATAAATTACAACATAGTATAACTGGTTGGCCAGGAGGAAAACCAAATGCCGATGATTCTAAACGACCAGAAAGAGCCTTACCTGCAAAAAAAAGAGTCCTAATTTTTAGTCCACATCCAGACGATGATGTCATTTCTATGGGAGGAACTTTTGATAGACTAGTAGAACAAGGTCATGAAGTACATGTCGCATATCAAACCTCTGGAAATATTGCAGTATCCGATCAAGAAGCATTAAAATTTGCTGAAATTTGTGATACAATGAATCCTAATTCAGAAACCATAAAAAAAATAATATACAAACTCAAAAATAAAGAAAAAAATATTGACAACACATTAGATGTCAGAAAATTAAAAGGACTTATTAGAAGAAGTGAATCGTTAGCAGCAACTCGCTATTTAGGATTAGACGATAAAAATGTACACTTTTTAAACTTACCTTTTTACGAAACTGGAACGATTAAAAAAGGAAATTTAACTTCCGTAGACATTACGATTATGACTCGTTTAATCGATAAAATAAAACCACATCAAATATATGCAGCAGGAGATTTAGCAGATCCTCATGGTACACATAAAATTTGTTTGGATGCGGTTTTTATCTCACTAAAAAAACTAAAAACCAAATCGTATATGAAGGCATGTTGGGTTTGGTTATATAGAGGAGCTTGGCACGAATGGGAAACACACGAAATAGATATGGCAGTTCCAATGAGTCCAGATCAAGTTTTAAAGAAAAGACATGCTATTTTTTACCATCAATCACAAAAAGATGGTGTTATGTTTCAAGGAGATGACTCTAGAGAATTCTGGATAAGAGTAGAAGATAGAAATCGACTTACTGCAAAAAAATACAACCAGTTAGGTCTTGCAGATTATGCTGCCATAGAAGCCTTTAAACGATATTATTTTTAACATTACACAAGACACTTTCATTATAAAATAACCTAATGAAAATCTCAATTATTTTAATACCTTTGCAACCATATACAAAAAGGAACTAAATGAATTTTTGGGCGCATGTTGCTAGAATTATTCTAAGAGGAAAATATATTATTCTTCTGCTATTAGCTGCAATTACTTATTTTTTAATTTTACAAAGTAAAAACATTCGCTTTTCGCATTCCGAAGCCAATCTCTTACCAAGCGACCATATTGTAAATATAGAATACAATCATTTTTTATCTATTTTTGGAGAAGAAGGGAATTTAGTAATCTTAGCTGTTAAAGACTCCTCTATTTTTACTGCAAAAAAATTCAATGCATGGAATGACTTATCCAAAAAATTTAGCAATTTCTCAGAAGTGGCAAATGTTGTCTCTATTGGAGATATAAAAAATTTAACCAAAGACGAGAAGCATAAAAAATTTATAGCAAAACCTTTATTTAAAAATCCATTTCAAACAGACGAAGAAGTAAAAAAACTAAAAGAAGAATTATTTACCAAACTACCTTTTTATAATAATTTATTATTTAATCGAGAAACTGGAACAATTCGTACTGCTGTCTACATAAAAAAAGACATTGTAAATACCTCGAAACGTACAGATTTTATTAATAAAAAATTAATACCAGCGATAGAAAATTTTAGTAAATCCAACGATAATATAAAAGTATATACGTCTGGAATGCCATATATACGGACTTTAAATTCTGCAAGTATTACAGGAGAAATGAGTTTATTTGTTTTTTTAGCTTTAGGAGCAACAGCTCTTATCTTTTTCTTCTTTTTTCGCTCATTTAGAGCAACATTTATTACGCTTACTGTAGTTAGTATTGGAGTTATTTGGGCATTTGGAGTAATTGGCTGGTTAAATTACGAAGTGTCTATCTTAACAGCGTTAATACCGCCACTAATAATTGTTATTGGCGTTCCAAATGCAGTTTTTTTAATTCATAAATACCAACAAGAAATAAAAAATCACAAAAATAAGGGTAGAGCTTTACAGCGTGTAATTACTAAAATTGGTAATGCAACTTTAATGACTAATTTAACTACAGCAAGTGGTTTCGCTACTTTTATTTTTACAAAAAGTTCTCTCTTAAATGAATTTGGAGTTGTAGCATCTATTAATATTATGGCAATATTCATTTTGTCCTTATTAATCATACCAATAATCTATAGTTTTTTACCAATTCCAAAAGAAAAACACTTAAAACATTTAGAAAAATCTTGGATTAACAAAATCGTTAATTGGATGATTGACACAATTAGACATAAGCGAATAGCCATCTATATAAGCACATTTATTTTTATTATCGTAAGCATTATTGGTGTATATCTTATACGTGTTTCTGGCAGTTTAATTGAAGATATGCCAAAAGGAAAAGAATTTTA
The DNA here is from genome assembly GCA_026988355.1 of Flavobacteriaceae bacterium. Classification (GTDB taxonomy): domain Bacteria; phylum Bacteroidota; class Bacteroidia; order Flavobacteriales; family Flavobacteriaceae; genus S010-17. The sequence continues at coordinate 5,911 of JALSLK010000025.1, read as the reverse complement.
TAAAGACATTAAGTTTTTTGAAAATGAGTTTGGTGGCATCATGCCTTTAGAAATACTAATAGACACAAAAAGACCTAAAGGTGTGATGAAACTATCCACACTAAAACGTATGAGTAAAATTGAAGAAGTTATTGATGAAATTCCAGAATTATCACCAATGGTTTCTATCGTAAATTTAGTGAAATATTCTAAACAAACGTACTACAATGGGAATCCAAAATTTTACCAATTACCATCTAATAATCAAGAAAAAAACTTCATTTTATCTTATGCCAAAAATTCTAGAACCAATAAAAACATGCTTACAAACTTTGTAGATTCTACTGGTCGTTATACTAGAATGACAACATATATGAAAGATATTGGTACCGATAAAATGGATCGAATTGAAGAGCGTTTAGAAGCCAAGATAAAAAAATATTTTCCAGAAAAAAACTTTAAAATTACCTTAACAGGAAAAGCATTGGTCTTTTTAAAAGGAACTAATTATTTGGTTAATAATTTAGCTGTATCTCTTGGTCTTGCAATACTGTTAATTTCAATTTTTATGGCTTGGATGTTCCGTTCATTTAAAATGATTTTAATATCATTAATCCCTAACATTCTACCTTTATTATTTACAGCTGGATTAATGGGATATTTAGGCGTACCTATAAAACCATCGACTATATTAGTATTTAGTATCGCCTTTGGAATTTCAGTAGACGATACCATTCATTTTTTAGCAAAATATAGACAAGAACTACAAGTAAATAAATGGAAAGTTCGTAAATCCGTTTACGGAGCACTTAGAGAAACTGGAGTGAGCATGTTTTATACTTCGATAGTACTTTTCTTTGGCTTTTTAATTTTTATGTTTTCTAGTTTTGGAGGTACAATTGCGCTCGGTGGTTTGGTATCCATAACATTACTATTTGCAATGGTCTCCAATTTATTATTACTACCTGCGCTTTTACTTTCGTTTGAAAGACGTATAGCTAATAAAAAAACATTTAAGAAACCTACTATTGAAATTCTACCTAAAGATGACGATTAAAATTATAGCGATCTGTAAATTATTTTAACTCGAACCTTTAGATTTGTTTTTTATTTAAATTTATTTTAAAAATTACTAAAGATTTAAGCATACGTTTACTAAAAGTCTAAAATAGATTGTAAATATATACTATATTTGCCTTTCAAAATTTTATAAAATGAGGTTAACGGTATTCGATTTACTAAAAGGAGAAAAAAAAGGACAAGAAGTACAATTAAAAGGTTGGGTTAGAACTTTTAGAGCAAAACGATTTATTGCAATAAATGATGGATCTACGATAAATAATATACAATGTGTTGTAGATTTTGAAAATACGGATGAGACTTTATTAAAACGTATTAATACAGGAGCAGCACTATCTATTAAAGGAATACTAGAAGAGAGCCAAGGTAAAGGACAAACTCTTGAGGTAAAAGTAAGTGATTTAGAAATTTTAGGCGATTCGAATCCAGAAGAATTCCCAATTCAACCCAAAAAACACAGCTTTGAATTTTTAAGAGAACAAGCACACTTAAGAATTAGAACTAATACGTTTAGTGCAGTTATGCGGTTACGATCTGCATTGTCTTTTGCTGTACATCAATATTTTACAAAAAACGGATTTTACAATTTCCACGCGCCAATTATTACTGGTTCGGATGCGGAAGGTGCTGGAGAAATGTTTGGTGTAACTAACTTTGATTTAGATAATACTCCAAAAACCGAAGATGGGAAAGTAGATTTCTCCCAAGATTTTTTCGGAAAACAAACCAACCTAACTGTTTCTGGACAATTAGAAGCAGAAACCTACGCTATGGCATTAGGTAAAGTATATACTTTTGGCCCTACATTTAGAGCCGAAAACTCGAATACTACACGACATTTAGCAGAATTTTGGATGATTGAGCCTGAAGTTGCTTTTAATGATTTAAGCGATAATATGGATTTGGCAGAAGATTTTATTCAAGAAGTAATTAAATATGTTTTAGAAAATTGCAAAGACGATTTGGCATTTTTAGATGCTCGATTAACAAAAGAAGAAAGTACGAAACCAACTGCACAACGTAGTGAAATGTCTTTGTTAGAAAAATTAAAATTTGTAACGGATAATAATTTTAAACGAGTAACTTATACAGAAGCTATAGATATTTTACGCAATTGTAAACCAAATAAAAAGAAAAAATTTCAATATATTATTAACGAATGGGGAGCAGATTTACAATCGGAGCACGAACGTTACTTGGTTGAAAAACATTTTAAATCACCAGTAATCTTATTTGATTATCCTGCAAATATCAAGGCTTTTTATATGCGAATGAATGAAGACGGAAAAACAGTACGAGCAATGGATGTTTTATTTCCAGGAATTGGAGAAATTGTTGGTGGCAGTCAACGAGAAGAACGCCTAGATGTTTTAAAAGAAAAAATGAAAGCATTAGACGTAGATGAAAAAGAATTATGGTGGTATTTAGACACACGTAAATTTGGGACTGCTGTCCATAGCGGTTTTGGTTTAGGCTTTGAACGCCTAGTGTTATTTGTGACTGGAATGAGTAATATTAGAGATGTCATCCCATTTCCTAGAACACCACAAAACGCAGAATTTTAATCTTCAATGTTGAATGTTGAAATATGAATTTTAAATTTCGTACTTTTGATTAAATAAATGCAAAGCGTTAGACTTTTGCGAGAAATAATTATGCTAAAACAAAACTTAAACTTTAAACTATCTCAAAAATTATCTCCACAACAAATACAGTTGATGAAGTTAATTCAATTGCCAACACAAGCATTTGAACAAAAATTAAAGCAAGAAATTGATGAGAATCCTGCCTTAGAAAAAGGAAAGGAAGAAAAAGAAGAGGATGAATTTTCAAATGAAGAAGAGCAAACAAATGAAGAATTTGATTTGAATGTTGATGAATATATTAGCGATGATGAAATTCCTAATTATAAAACGCAATCTAATAATTACAGCGCAGATGACGAAGAAAAAAGCATTCCATTTGCTGCAGGAAAATCTTTCCATCAGCATTTAAAAGCACAATTAAATACTTTCCGTTTAAACGAAAAAGAACGACAAATAGCCGAATTTTTGGTCGGTAGTATTGATGATAGCGGTTATATTCGAAGAGATATTATTGATATTGTAGATGATTTAGCATTTACAGACAATGTGTATACTAATACAGAAGAGGTCGAAAAAATATTAACCAAAGTACAACAATTAGAACCTGCTGGTGTTGGAGCAAGAAACCTAAAAGAATGCTTGATTATTCAGCTCAAACAAAAAAAAGAAAAAACGACAAGAATACTTGCTATAAAAATTTTAGAAGATGCATTTGATCATTTTGCAAAAAAGCATTATAAAAAAATGATTCAAAAATTTGGGATTAACGAAGAACAATTAAAAAATGCCATTGCAGAAATTGCTAAATTAAACCCTAAACCTGGAGGTGGTTTTGCTGGAAATACTAAAATTGTAGAACAAATAGTTCCAGATTTCACTATTCGAATTGTAGAAGATCAATTGGAATTAACTTTAAATTCTAGAAATGCTCCAGAATTACATATTTCTTCGCAATATAATAATATGCTTAAAGGGTATGTCGCTTCAAAAATAAAATCAAAATCACAAAAAGATGCCATCTTCTTTATTAAACAAAAGCTAGATGCTGCAAAATGGTTTATTGATGCAATAAGACAAAGACAACAGACCTTAATGCTAACGATGACTGCCATTATGAATCATCAAAAAAATTACTTTTTTACTGGCGATGAGAGAAAGCTAAAACCTATGATTTTAAAAGATATTGCCGATAAAATCAATATGGATGTTTCTACAATTTCTAGAGTTGCAAACAGTAAGTATGTAGATACACCTTATGGTACAAAATTGGTTAAATTTTTCTTTTCTGAATCAATGAAAAATGATCAAGGAGAAGATATATCTACAAAAGAAATAAAAAAAATATTAGAAACAATTATTGCTTCCGAAGATAAAAAGAAACCATTAACTGATGAGAAATTATCTGCTCATCTAAAAGAAAAAGGGTATTTAATCGCTCGAAGAACTGTTGCAAAATATAGAGAACAATTAAGTATTCCTGTAGCACGAATGCGAAAAGAAATGTAACATTGAAATTAGCAAAAATAATATCTTATCTGTTACATCCTGTACTCTTTTCTACAATTAGTACTTTTCTATTTTTTATTTTTCAGCCATCATACTTACCAAAACCATTTAAATATAAGATATTAAGCGTTATTTTTTTAAGTACTTACGTTATTCCTATTGTTTTTTTATTTATTCTTAAACAGCGAAATTCTATAGATAGTTTTCATCTTAAAACCATTTCCGAACGCAAATTTCCCATACTATTTTTTCTAACAATAACACTCTTACTTGGCATTCGATTATTAGAATTAAATGCTATTGATTTATTAGCATATTCGTTTATAGGAGTTGCTTTTGCTCTTGTAATTGTTTTTCTATTATTGTATTCAAAATTAAAAATAAGCCTTCACACACTTGCTGTTGGTGGATTAATTGGCTTTATAATTACCATAAGTTATCATTATAAAATGTGGCTATTAGAGTTTATTACCATTGGTTTTCTATTATTTGGAGTCATCGCTACAGCAAGATTAAAATTAAAAGCACATACTGTTACTGAAGTTATATTCGGATTTATTATCGGACTAATTTCACAACTTATTACCTATTATTTTTTACCAATAATACTTCTAACCTGAGTGTTTTATAGTTTTTTCTATTATAAAATATAAAAAACCAAACCAAATTTTAAACTTTTCATTTTAATGGTATCCTCTCCATTAAATTTTGCATTATTAAACAAATTACTTAAACCGTAATAAACAAAACCATTCCAAGTACCATGACCCGCAGATAACGTTAAGCCATATTGAAATTTATTAACCTCTTTAAAATTAGTTATTTTTTGGAATCCATTTAAATTATATGCTGCTTTAGAATAAAAGATATAAGCAAATTTTACTCCTGTATATACTCTCCAAAACTTAAAATCGCTAATTGTTGAATTTCTCCATCTAATTTCAAATGGCACTTCTACCTTATGAAATACTAATTTATTACTATTAAAAACATCTACATCATCAAAATTTTTAAAAATTATTTGGTTATTATCTTCTTCAATTTTCATATCATGAAAATAAGTATCTTTATTATACCCAACTCCAATACCAATGCCAAAATCTCTTTTGCTATTGAATGGAATATCTCTAATATAACCTAAAAAAAAGCTATTAGAGAAGCCTCTTAAATTTATTCCATTTGGTTTTTTACGTAAGGTGCTATATGTAATTCCAAAATAAAGTTGATCTTCTAAATAATATCCTTTTTTCTCTTTAGAATCTATCGTATTTTGAGCATAAAATGCATTCGGAAATAAAAATAATAATACGATAATAAGCTTCATTTAACTAATTTTAAAAGTACGCAAATATACAAATAATAGGTTTTAATTATACTATAAATTTAGGTATTGATAGGTTATATATCTGTATTACTATGGTTTGCTGGTTCTGCCTCAGAAATAATCATTGGATATCTATTTTTAACTCTTTTAATTTTCTTTTTAAGATCCGCAGTTTTTGACATGGTATTATTTTTACTTTTAGCCCTCTTTTGTAATTCTTTAAAAGAGATACCATACAATTCTTTTGATGTTCGATTTCGCAATACATTATAAGCTGCGACTAATTCGTTTTGCAGTGCTATATAATCTCCATATTTTGTTCCTCTTGCACTCTCGATTGATATAATTGCTTTCTTAGGATGATCGGAATATTTTTTATCTCTTTTACCTTTACAATAATCGCATGTATTACCATCACTATCTGTTTGTCCTCCAT
>JALSLK010000024.1 GCA_026988355.1 Flavobacteriaceae bacterium | reverse complement strand
GCCAACAAAGTATAAACGCAATAGCGGTTTTGTGCTAAAATAAAAGTTTGTATCTTTGTACAAAATGTAGTGCTAAATTGAAAGGCAAGTGCCTTGAAATCCGCTACTGCGTTTATACAAACCGTTGTGCTTAATCCCAAAATATGGAAGAGAATGAAAATGACTATCAAAATTATTTATACTCTACTATTGTTTAATATTTCTATTGCTATGTCTCAAAATTCAGATAACACATCAAAGAATGTCATAACACAAGGATATCTAATCGGAACTGGTTCCGAAATAATAGAAAATAAATTAACCCTAAGCCAACATCTTAATGGAATTGCTGGAAGTACTTGGATTTTTGAGATATCAAATAATAAACTTATAATTTTGACTTTTTTTTGGGGAGTAAAACCGAATGCAAAACCTGAATTAAACAATATATTTAATATAACCAGCAAAGGAATTGTCAATTCAAAAAAAACAATAAATGTAGAATATAAATTTCACCAAAGCAATGATAAAATCATCAGTAAAAATTGGATTCAACTAATAGGCAATATTGATGAATATACTAAAATAAATATTAAAAAAGTACATCCATATTATACTAATATTAAAAATATCAAATTTATTAAATTGTTAAATAAATATAATATGGAAATTGGACATCAAACACAAGACTAAGCACAACACCGTATAAAATTAATGCTTAAGGTCAGTGTTCAATCAAAGTTTAGGCATATTTATAAAGTCCGCAAAATTTTTCAAATTTCGCATTCAACAGAAAAATAAGATAAAATTTAAAAAATTCTGCTAAGTGCTAAACCCGAAAATTATTGTATTTTTAACAGCACTAACTTTATACTAACCGTTGGCAACAAGCTAAAGAAACCACCGAACTTAAAATTAAGACAAGGGAATAGAACAAAATATTCTCGTCAATAAGCAACTAACCGTTGGTAATTATCAAGATAAATTAACATTACATTTAAAATATAACTAAATTTTTAGTTTAAACTAAAAATTTAGTTATATTTGTTACTTAATTAATATTTTATATCTATGAAGCATTTCCTTTTAACTATCGTTTTTTTATCGTGTAGCTTACTTACAGAAGCTCAAACAGCAAAATATTTTAAACATCTCATTTTTCGAGAAACACCCTATTCTAAAACTGAAGGTAGAATAACCTTATCAGAAGATGAAAGTAAAAATACCAATCACTTTAAATTAAGTTATGACACATTTAATAGGCTAATTCTTATTGAATATCTATACAAAAACAATCTTATTAACTTAAATAGAAGTGGTTTACTTGATGGTAAAAGAGCATTGGCATCAAAAACTAAAATAGAATATACAAAAAACACAGAAACACGAACGTTTTTTGATATTGATAATAAACCAGTATCGAACGGAATGGGAGTATTTAAAGAAGTGTATTCATATAATAAAAAAGGAAAAAGAATTGGTTTAAAGTTTTATAACAAAAATGATGAGCCGATAAATAATAGCTGGAATATTTTCGAATATACGTGGAAACACATTAATGACAATTCTGTATTAGAAACAAGAAAAGATGTAAATGGAGTAAATGTAACTATGCGACCTTATTATAAGTTTCATAACGTGCTATACAAATTCAATGATAAAGGATTATTACTTTCAATGAATAACGTAGATGAGAGCTTGAATTTAATAAATGATAAAACAGGGATAGCCACAGATAAAGCTACATATGATAAAAATAACAACCTCATTAGTTTTAAGTTTTTCAACGCTGAAAATAAACCAGTAGTTGGTTCTTTTTTGGGAACAGCAGGAGGTTTTGCAACCTATGACAAAAATGGAAATTGCTTAAAATATGCAACAGTTGGTTTAGATGGAAACTATAAAATTAGTAAAAGGAGTAATGATGCTTATTCAAAATATAAGTTTGACAGTATTGGTAATTTAGTAGAACGAAATAGTTATGATGTAGATAACAAAATGCAGATAAGGAGAGGAGTTTCAACCGTGAAATATATTTATGATAAAGATAATCCAAAACAGCTTTTAAAAACAGAATATTACCATACAATCCCAAACAAAATGGTTGAGGACTCTATTCTTAAAAATCTCAATAGCCAAATAAGAAAGGAAAAATTAACTGAAGATTTTAATCAATTATTAGCAACACTAAAAGATCATCCTTCACAGTTCGAATTTATTGATAAAGTATCTTTTGAGAAGCTTGTGAAAATTCAACGAGATAAATTAAAAGATTCTATGACTGTTAGGGAATTTTATCAAATAGTATCACCAATAGTTGCAAGTTTAGGCTGTTTACACACACGAATAGTCGATACTCGATTTTTTAGAACACCACATAAGTATTGGTTGCCATTAATTGTATGGTTTGAAAATGAAAAAATGTATGCAACAAACAATTGTGTTGAAAATATTGAAATGAATGCAGGTTCTGAAATATTAGAAATTAACGGAATCTCATCAAGTGAAATTTTGAAAACTTTAAAGTCAATAATTTCTGCTGATGCTTTTAATCAAAGTTTTTATAGAGGAGATTTGAATGTGAATTTTTTATATTACTACCACAGTTATTTTGGTTTTGATTCTGAATATAAAATAAAATTTAAACCTTACAATTCTGAAAAAATAATTACAACATCATTTCTTATTGATGAACCAACCCCTAATTACAAAGTAGAACTAATCAATAAACCAAGATTAGGCATAGAAATTAATGAAGAAAATAAAATTGCTATAATCAAGATTAAGAATTTTAATTTTTTCCCAAGAGGTAGACAAAATATCGATTTTTTTAAGGAGATGATAGATACTTATATGAGAAAAATAAAAGATGAAAATATAACTAAAGTAGCTTTTGATTTAAGAGGAAATAGAGGAGGAAATTCAGAATGCACAGAATATATATTATCTTATATTATTAATAAAGAAATAAATTTTTATGAAAATAATGACTTAAATAAAAGACGAAATAGACCAATAACAGTAAACCCAAAAACAACTAATAATATTAGTAATGCAAATATTTATATGCTTACAGATGGTCGTTGTGCATCTGCAACAACACAAATGTTGGCGGTTATAAAGTATAATCAGTTAGCAATCATAATAGGAGAAGAAACAGGAGCTACTTACAGTACGCATCCAGGTAGAGGAACAACAGCACTAAAAAACACAAAGTTTGGTATGCAAATAGGTACAGAAAGGGAATCTGTAAATGTTCCTAAATTAGTCCTAAATAAAGGTGTAATTCCAGATATAAATATTGAGCTAAAGCTATTTGATATAATAAACGGCAATGACCCATTATTGAACTATATTTTGAAAGAATAGACAAATGAATGTAAAGCCAGTTGCCAATCGAGTAGACGGCTCCGACTGATACAGTCGGAGTGCGCCTCTCACACCACCAAGCATACGGTTCTCGTACTTGGCGGTTCAATAATTATACTTACTTCTT
>JALSLK010000023.1 GCA_026988355.1 Flavobacteriaceae bacterium | reverse complement strand
GCTTATAATATAGGTTTTTTTCATTTTTTATCTAAAAAAACTTGGTTAAAAACTTTTAAAAATTCTCACTTAAAAATAGAAAAACAAATAAAAATAACTCCTTTTATTACAACATATAAATTATCAAAAAATGGAATTACATCTTAAATTTATAGGAATACTATTTATGATTTTAGCATTAGGTCATGTATTTATGCCCAAATATTTTGATTGGAAAAACGATTTTAAAAATCTTAGTTTATTTAATAGGCAAATGGTAAAAACACATACCTTTTTTATTGCTTTAGTCGTTTTCGGAATAGGTTTCCTTAGCTTTTTTTGAAGCTACAAGTATTATACAAACGGAGTTCGGAAATAAAGTAGCCTTAGGTTTTGGTGTTTTTTGGTTGCTACGCTTATTCTTTCAACTATTTGTATATTCTTCAAAATTATGGCTAGGAAAACGTTTTGAAACCACCATACATATTCTATTTTCTATACTGTGGATTTACGCAAGTTTTGTATATTTAACCATTGGATTAACAAATTAACATGAAAAAAATTATCATCGCTGGCGGAACTGGCTATCTAGGAAAACTCCTCACAAATCATTTTATAAAGAATAATTACAACGTAGTTATTATTACAAGAGGAAAGTCTAAAAACGAAAATAAAATAAACTATATAAATTGGAATGACAATTGGCAAAAAGAACTAGAAACAGCCGAAACCATTATCAATTTAACAGGAAAATCTATAAATTGTTTGTTTACAAAAAAGAATAAAAAACTATTGATTTCTTCTAGATTAGAAGCTACAAAAAAAATAAATCAAGCTATTTTAAATTGTAAAAATGCTCCAGAATTATTTATTAATGCTTCTGGAATTTCCATTTATAAAAGCAGCTACAAATCGGATTATAGTGAATCTAATGAAGTATTTGGTTCGGATTTCTTATCTATTTTATCTCAGAAATGGGAAGAAGAATTTTATAAAACAAAAACAATAAAAACAAGAAAAGTTGCTATTCGAATTTCTCCAGTTTTAGGAAAAAATAGTAAAACAATTAAAACACTTTTACCAGTTGTGAAATTAGGCTTAGGTGGCAAACAAGGCAACGGAAAACAATTATTTCCGTGGATTCACGAACACGATTTTGTACAAAGCATCGATTATATTATTAAAAATAAAATGCTTAAAAATGCTTTAAATCTCACTGCTCCAAATGCGATTAGTAATACTAAATTTATGCAAGAATTTAGAAAATCTTTACATATTAAAATCGGATTACCTACACTCGCTTTCTCCTTACATTTAGGAAAATACTTTACCAAAGTAGAGCCCGAAATTATCTTGACAAGTTTATATGCAAGACCTGAAAAACTAATTAATTCTGGCTTTATATTTAAGTTTGACTCAATGAATAAAGCTTTTGAGGAAATTTTTACGCTTGTTTGATTTTAAACGAAAAAAGTTAAATCTGATGAAGAATATGGCATTTTTAAAACTAAATTGGTACAACCTGAATTTGACCTAAAATAGGAAGCTTTTATTTTCATTATATCTCATTATTAAAATTGCACATACTGCACTTATTGCAATAATGATTAATTTATAATTTAATTGAACTTCTCCTAAAAGTTGCATTTGAGAAATATTAAAAAAAGAATGAAATAAAGCAGCCATTACTAATGATTTAGACCTGTCTGCAATAAAACCAATTCCATAACTTCCTGCAAATAATGTCATAAAAAAGATAAGATTACTCCCAGACAGTTCAAAATTTAAATGCCACACAAACCAAAAAACTGTTATAATTAAATATTTGTAAATTTTTTTTAAATCGCTTAATTCTGATTGCAAATAACCTCTCCAACCATACTCTTCAAATAAAGCGTATAAAATAATAATTCCAATAATTTTAAATAAATTAAAAGATGGAGTGCCATTTTCAATGACACCAACTAATGAAAAAAGCATCATTGGTATAAATACAATAAGGATAGTTTTCCAATAATTAAGTCCAAATATTTTTAAAAAATTAGGTCTCTTAAAAATATTTACAACCACTAAACCACCAATAAGTGGTCCAATTCCTAATACTAAAATTTGTAAATACAAGTGTAAATCTAATAGAAAACTTGGTTTTATTACGTCTATATAATAACGTAATGAAATTGCGATTGCAAAAAATCCTACAATGGATGTTATTCTTTTTAATGTGTTACTCATATTATTTTTAAATTATTTTTACTACAAATTAAGCCATTTTATTATTAATGCTTTAAAAAAAAATTCTGAACTGTTGTTTTTTGATGTTGAATTGTTATTCTAACATATAATTCTAGATGTTTATACCAACTCAACATCAAAATACGCTATAAATTATTTATTGTAATAAGCCATTTCTAAATTAGTGTTTAAATTTTGAAATCAAATTTCAAAATTTAAACACTAAAATGATATATTTGTTCCCAGAAATAACAAAACCTACAAATTTATAGATTATGCAATTATCCGAACAAGAAATTGTCCGAAGAGAATCCCTTCAAAAATTAAGAGATTTGGGTATCAATCCATATCCAGCAGCACAGTTTAATACCACAACATCTGTCAAACAGATTGTAGAAAATTATGCAAAATTTGAAGGTAAACAGGTAGTTCTTGCTGGTAGAATGATGAGTCGTAGAATTATGGGTTCTGCTTCTTTTGCAGAGTTAAAAGATGGCTCTGGACGTATGCAAATTTATATCAATCGCGATGAAGTCTGTCCGACAGAAGATAAAATGATGTACAATACCGTCTTTAAAAAATTATTAGACATTGGCGATATTATTGGAGCAAAAGGAGAAGTTTTTAAAACCAAAGTTGGCGAAGTTTCGATTAGAGTAAATGAACTAACCATACTATCCAAAGCATTACGACCATTACCAATTGTAAAAAAAGATGCAGATGGTAAAGTACACGATGCCTTAACGGATCCCGAATTGCGATATAGACAACGTTATGTCGATTTAATTGTAAACGATCATGTAAAAGAAACCTTTATAAAACGTACCAAAATAACCAATGCTATACGTCAGTTTTTTAACGATCGTGATTATTTGGAAGTAGAAACACCAATCTTACAGCCAATTCCTGGAGGAGCAGCAGCAAGTCCATTTGTAACACATCACAATGCATTAAATATACCTTTGTATTTGCGTATTGCAAATGAGCTGTATTTAAAACGATTAATCGTTGGTGGTTTTGATGCTGTTTACGAATTTTCTAAAGACTTTCGTAATGAAGGAATGGATAAAACCCACAATCCAGAATTTACAGTAATGGAATTGTATGTTGCGTATAAAGACTACAATTGGATGATGAAAATGACAGAGCAATTACTAGAAACTATTGCCATTGCATCAAATAAAAATTCGACAGTTACTTTTGGAGAACATCAAATTAATTTTAAAGCGCCTTATGCACGAGTTCCAATTTTAGAAGCAATAAAAACACATACTGGTTTTGACCTTAACGGAATGAATCAAGCGGAATTAATTACCGTTTGTCATAAATTAGATATTGAAGCAGACAAAACTATGGGAATCGGAAAATTAATAGATGAAATATTTGGCGAAAAATGTGAACATAATTACATTCAACCAACATTTATAACAGATTATCCAAAAGAAATGAGTCCGTTATGTAAAGAACATCGAGATGATGCTAGATTAACCGAACGTTTTGAATTGATGGTTGCTGGTAAAGAATTGGCCAATGCTTATTCGGAATTAAACGATCCTATCGACCAAAAAGAACGCTTTGAAGAACAATTAAAACTATCCGAAAAAGGCGATGATGAAGCTATGTTTATCGATCAAGATTTTGTACGTGCTTTAGAATATGGTATGCCTCCAACTTCTGGTATTGGTATTGGTATTGACCGTTTAACCATGTTTATGACCAATAATTCTTCTATTCAAGAAGTACTTTTCTTCCCGCAAATGCGACCTGAGAAAAAACAAATTGCTTTAAGTGACGATGCAAAACATGTTCTTGATCTTTTAAAAGAATTTGATAAAGAATTACTTGTACAATTAAAAGAAAATGCTGCCTTAAGTAATAAAAAATGGGATAAAGCAATTAAAGAATTAACTAAAAACAAATTAGCTAAAGTTGAGAAAACAGATGATGGTTTGTTTGTGGAATTGTTATAAATGCTAAAATACAATCAAATAAAAATTAGCTATGTCGTACAGATATACAACGAGCAAAAAAAATCGGATGATTTTTATAAATTGTTAGATACCTATAATAATTTGCCTAAAAATATCTTGAAACATATTCATTTTATTTTTATTGATGATTGTTCGCCTATTAAAATTTCTATTCCCAATACCTATACTTTAAATTACACCATTGCTAAAGTTACTACAGATATTAAATGGAACCAAGGTGGTGCAAGAAATTTAGGTGTTCATTTATCCAAATCGCAAAAGTTAATTGTAACCGATTTGGATCATTTATTTACGGAAGAATCTTTTAAATTTCTTTTTAATTTTCCTATTCCTAATGATATTTTTGTTTTTAGACGTATGATAAATAAGAAAGAAGTTGTGTCGCATTACAATACCTTTTTTATTAGTAAAAGTACCTACTTTAAATCTTTAGGTATTGACGAGGAGTTTTGCGGAAACTACGGTCATGAAGATGTTTTCTTTTTGGATATGCAAAAACGCTTGGGAACCAAATTGTACAAGTTTAAAGACCATCCAATTCAGTTTTCAGAACATAAAGAATCTAAAAATCCTCAACACCATTTAATTCGTAATGAAGAAAATACTAGACCTCTATACAATGCTAAAAAAAACATTTTATTAGATAAAAATAGAGACCCATTCGAAGCTCATAGTAGATTATTTTTAAATTTTGATTGGAAAATCATTGAAGAAAAATTTGATTTATAAAATTGGTATTTTAAAAATTATTTCTTGCGCTATTAATGCTTCTATTAACGGAATTAAACTTTCATTTTTTACATTATCTTCTATTAAATCGTCATTAATTAACGTATTAAATTCCGAAAATTCGCTCTCATTTTTAAATTCAATAAGCATTTCATTAGTACTTTTCTTTAGAATAAAACTTTGTTTTTCTTTGGTAATAATCACTTCTGGATTAAATACATATTTTATTTTTTCATCCATAGTTAGATTTCTTTGTATTAATTTATATGCCGATTCTAAAACTTTTTTTACCGATATTGAATTTAAACAAGAACGATGTTTACAACTCATCGCAGTATCGTATCTACATAAAATATCGCAATTTCCAGGTTTTCCCCAAATCACTTCTGTTTGCTCTGCCATAGTTGCCCAAGCTCCTGGCCCTGTTAAACCATGTATTGCCACTGACGGAATGTTAAATGCTCCTGCAAAATGTGTTATTCCTGAATCATTTCCTATATGAAAACTTGCTCCTGATACACATTTTTCAACTGCATCTAAATTTCCTAATTCAAATTCTACACGTTTTATCTTTTCAAAATTAGTAGGTTTTGGATCGGATGGTCCTAAAATTATCTTACATGTATACTGTGGTAATTTTTTTAATAATTGTGTGATTAATGCTATATAATTCTCCGTTTTCCACCATTTTGGTTCAAATCCTGCTCCTGGATGAATGGTAAAATATCTATTTTTTTTATCTATCTTATTTTTAAAATATGGATACCTTTTGTGTTTGTTATCTATTTTTGGATGTAATGCTGCGATTGCATCTGTATAATGCCTTGAGGAATGTTGTTTTAATTTGTTTTGTGTAGGAAAATCTATCATTCCTTCTACTTCACTATCTCTGATTCTTTTTGGATAATTCCCTAAATTTATTACTTTATCGTATTTTGAAAAATCTATATTTTCAATATTATCTGCGGCAATAATTTGAAATCCTTTTGTGTTTCTTTTAAATGTACCAAGTACGTTTTTTGGCACACCTATTGTCACTTTTTTTGAAACCTTTTGCAACTTGTACATTGCAGGAAGTGCTATAAAATAATCTCCTAATCCTCCATAACTTTTATAAACAAACACTTCTTTAAAAGATGTTTCTTTAGGTGTCGTGTTTAATCTTTCTTTTATGTTTTTCCAAAAATTCTCTTTAAAATAAGCATCTAACTTATTTTTATCTATTAAAGTATCTATTATAACTTTTGACGTTGTACTTCCATACAATTTTTCATAGGATTTTTTTGTTAATTCGGAAGAAAAAACATTTAGAGCTGCATGGACATATAAGTTTCTATATAGATGAAACTTATCTTTATTACAACAATTTTTAATGCTACTGTCTGTAAAACAAGTATATGTGTTATACGCACAAAAACTGTAACTTGAATCTACAAAAACATACCTTGCATTTTTTTCGATAAAATTAAAAATTTCAAACTCAAACGCATTGCGATAAGTAGCATCTACTATGGTTATATCGGCAGCTAATATTGTTTTTTTTGCAGCCTCAATATCCTTCTGCTTAACAAGAGCTAATTCTATATTGTAATTGGAAACTGTATCTATCAAATTATGGATTATTTCTACATTATCATCCAATACAATATTATGCAATAATGCAATTTTAATCATAATTTTTTTTAAAAGAAACTACTATTAACAAGGATATCCACCTTCATAATAACCGTCTACATAATAACCATCTTCGTAATAACCGTCTACATAGTAACCGTCTTCGTAATAGCCATCCATATAATAGCCATCTACATAGTAGCCATCGTTATAATAACCATCCATATAATAGCCATCTACATAATAACCGCCGCACAAATTTTCTTCACTTTCTTCATCAGAGCTACATGATGCTAAAGAAATACCTACTATCGATATTGTTGCTGTAGATAAAATTACTTTTCCTGTTTTTTTTATAAATTCTCGTCTTTTCATTCTATTTTTTTATTAAATCTGCGTAAATATATTATAATTATTTATTTGTTGAAGTATATTTTTATATTTTTCAATCAAACTTTCCCAAATACAAACTTTTAATAATACCATCTGCAAGTCCAATTTTTGGAACGTGTACTTTTCTAGCACCAGACCATTTCATAGCAGATAAATAAATTTTTGTTGCTGGTATTATTACATCCGACCGATCTGGATTTAAGGATAATTCCGAAATACGTTCTTCATAAGTCATGGATTTCAAAAATTTATAATGTGCATTTAGATAAATATAAGACAATGGTTTACCTGACTTATTACCTGATCTTTTAAATATGGTATTGATATTTCCTCCCGAGCCTATTAACTCTATATTGCCTACTTTCTGACTGTATTTTTTTATCCATTTTTCAATATTTTTCCAAGTTTTTTTATTATCTTTTTTGCCAAGCAATCGCACTGTTCCCATTTTATACGATTTTGATGCAATTATTTTTCCTTCAGAAAAGAAAGTAAATTCTGTACTACCTCCTCCAACATCTACATATAAATAGGATTTATTCCCATCAATTAAATCACTCAAATCGGTAGATGAAATTATTTTAGCTTCCGTTTCTCCATTAATAACATCAATTTCTATTCCTGTTTCTTTTTTTATTAAGGCAACTACTTTTGCACCATTTGAAGATTCGCGCATTGCCGATGTTGCACATGCTTTATATCGTTCTGTTTGATGTACATCCATTAATAATTTATACGCCTTCATAGCATCAATCATTCTTCTTTGGTTGCCTTTGGAGATTTTCCCATCGGTAAAAACATCTCTTCCTAAACGAATTGGGACACGAACAAGAGAAACTTTTTTATACTGTGGTTCATTTTCTTTAGTAATAATGACATTCGCAATTAATAAACGAATGGCATTAGATCCAATATCTATAGCAGCATATTTTTTTATCTTCAAAACTAGGTGTTTTTTTCTGGTTTGTATTTTTTTGGAAATTCTACTAAAAATGTTTTTCCGTTAGATTTATCCGACTTAATATTTTTCCAATGTTTGGTATCAAATTGGATTCCAATTACACCACAAGTTGGCACATGTGCTATAAATTGATCTCCAAAACCATTTACAAAATCATTAATACCATGATCGTGACTAAAAATTATAGCTGAATTAAAACCATCGTCTAACGCTTTAATTCTTTTTATTAAATAACCTGCGCTAAAACTATATAAAGATTTGTTTATCTGCAAATTAGCCAATGGGTAACCGAATTTTTCACAAAATATAACGGCAGTATGCAATGCTCTGTTTGCACTACTTGAAATAAAAACATCTGGTCTTTCGATCTTTTTTTTTAAAATAGCAGAAACTAAATGTGCATCTGTAATTCCTCTTTTTTTAAGAGGTCTATCTACATCTTTAATGCCTTCGTACTGCCAAGAGGATTTTGCGTGTCTAACTATGTATAGTGTTTTCATTTTGTTGTAAAAGTAATTGCTTTGTCTTTAAAAACAAAATTTTTCCGTGTAATAAAAAGGTAAAAAGACTTTCTATTTTACTTGGATTTTTTCTAATAGTTTGTATTTTTGGCAAAACCGAAACCTAATGTCTAAAACCAAATATATTTTTGTTACTGGAGGAGTAACTTCATCACTCGGAAAAGGGATAATTGCTGCTTCTTTAGCTAAATTATTACAAGAAAGAGGTTACACTGTAAGTATTCAAAAATTAGATCCTTATATTAATATTGATCCAGGTACATTAAATCCGTACGAACATGGCGAATGTTTTGTTACCAATGATGGTGCCGAAACTGATTTGGATTTAGGACATTACGAACGTTTTTTAAATACACCTACTTCACAAGCAAATAATGTGACTACTGGTCGAATTTACCAAGCTGTTATTAATAAAGAACGCAAAGGTGAATTTTTAGGAAAAACAGTTCAGGTAATACCACATATTACGGACGAAATTAAAAACCGTATTCAGATTTTAGGAAATACTGATAAATACGACATTGTTATTACTGAAATTGGTGGTACTGTTGGCGATATTGAATCTTTACCTTATATTGAAGCTGTTAGGCAACTAAAATGGGAATTAGGTAACAATAACGCTTTGGTAATTCATTTAACTCTAGTACCATATCTAGCTGCTGCTGGAGAATTAAAAACAAAACCAACGCAACACTCTGTAAAAATGTTGATGCAAAGTGGTGTTGCGCCAGATGTTTTAGTGTGTAGAACGGAACATCATCTAAACAACAACATCAAAGAAAAATTAGCTCTGTTTTGTAATGTACAAGTTACTTCGATTATTGAATCTATTGATGCCGAAACTATTTATGACGTTCCTAATCTCATGCTTAATGAAAAATTAGATCTTGTTGTTCTTAAAAAATTACAACTTGCATCCGATAATAAACCTACGCTTACAGAATGGAACATTTTTTTAAACAAGCATAAAAACCCAAAACACACTATTGAAATTGGGCTGATTGGTAAATATGTCGAATTACACGATGCATACAAATCGATTACCGAAGCATTTATTCATGCTGGCGCTGTAAATGAAGTTAAAGTTAAAATTCGTTGGATTCACTCCGAAAGTTTAACCGAAGCCAATGTTCCTAAAAAACTTAAAGGTTTAAACGGAATTTTAGTTGCTCCTGGTTTTGGAGGTAGAGGTATCGAAGGTAAAATTGATGCTGTACGTTTTGCTCGTGAAAATAAGATTCCGTTTTTAGGTATCTGCTTGGGAATGCAAATGGCTGTCATCGAATTTGCTAGAAATGTATTGCATTTAGAAGGTGCAAATTCTATCGAAATGGATGACAAAACGAAACATCCAGTAATCAATTTAATGGAAGAACAAAAAGAAGTCACAAACAAAGGTGGTACGATGCGACTTGGTGCTTGGAATTGTTCCTTAAAAAAGAATACCAAAATACATACTATTTATAATAAAGACCTCATTAGTGAAAGACATAGACATCGTTACGAATACAACAATGCTTATTTAAAACAACTTACTGCTGCTGGTATGTTTGCTTCTGGTATTAATCCCAAAACAGGCTTGGTAGAAGTAATTGAGCTTGAAAACCACCCTTGGTTTATTGGTGTGCAATACCATCCTGAATATAAGAGTACGGTTTTAAATCCGCATCCTATATTTATTGATTTTGTTAAAGCAAGTCTAGAAAATAGTTTGTAATGTGTGTTTTTTAGTAAAAAAAATTTTCAACTGAATTAAATTCTGCATTTTTTAAAATAGTTAGTAAAAAACACATTATTACTAAAAAACAGCAAACAAATAATCATCTTGCTGTTTTTCAATATTTTACAAAAAAAAAAAAAAAAAAAAAAAAAATTTTTTTTTTTTTTTTAAATATTTAAAAAAAAAAAAAAAAAAAAACGAAATTATTAATTTACAAAAAATACCTACAATTAGGTATTTTTTAATAGAATTATTTGCCTTATTTTTACCAAACAAAAAATTGAAATAATTGTTATACTCTAAAAAAGGACACCCAATATTTGATTTAGACCTCATTTATGGATGCCCTCGCCAAACCAAAGTTTAACAGTACAAAGATAAGTTATTAATTTTGACTTTCTGTTTTGTTGCCTTTTGGCTTTTAGTAACAGTTGTTGGTAGATATTAAATACTATAAACTGAGTGAATTCAAGACCATCCGACTTACGGAACTAATAAAAAATAAATTGCACTCTAAAAAAGTAAATGATGGAAACCGAAAGGTCGAAAAATAGTGGATAGTCCACGCGAAGAATAGCGACTTAATAATCTGTTCTTTAAACTAATTTTTAAAATTTATATTATGAAATTTAAAACCCTAATCATTTTAATTACAGTAATTCTGTCAACTTTTAATTCTTGTACTCAATCTGATAATGTTGATAAAAAAACATTAAATGAGTTTAACTTTGATGCAAAATCATATATTAAAAACCTTAATCAAGTAAAATCTCATATTAATTTTAGTTCCGTTAATTCTTTCTATGATTACACAAATAACTTTTTAAATTCTAAATCAAATTTATTGACTGAACAAGATATCGAAAATGCAGAAAGTATCCTAAATCAACTTGGTGTGTTAGATGAGAATATATCACGTAATCTTATTATTCAAAACTCTGCTAATTATCTTTTTCAAGAAAATTATATTAGTAATGATACTAAAAACTTATTGATTAATAATATCGAAAATATAGATTCTTCAATAATTCAAGATTATATATCATCAAGCAACCTATCTATATCCGAAATTAATTTTTTAAATAGTTTAACATATATCTCGGACAACTATAGTGAAAAATCTATGGGATGTTGGCTATTAGGTGCAACATTTGGAGCTGTAATAAGCGTAGTTTCAACTGCATCTTGTGGACCTTGCTCATTAGTTGCTGCCCCTGTCGCTACAAAAATGATAGCCGACACTTGTGATGCAATTGCTAATTCTGACCAACTATAAAACTTAAATTATGTTTTTCGGATTTTCATATTTGCAGTGGTTTTTTGCTATCTTATATCTTATTTTAGCATATCGTACATATACTTTATATTTAAAGAAAAACAAAAAAATGAAAAAATCTTATGTTAGTGATGCTAATGATAGTTACTTAGCAAACATCTTGCTTTTTTTACCAAATTTATTTTTCTTTTATAAAACACAAGAATTTAATAATGTTTCAAGTAAAGTAGCTGTACTTTACTTATCATTTGCTGCATTAATTCTATATTATATAAACTTATTATTATATTATTATATAGAAAAAAGAAAAAAGAAGGATTCTTAGAACCAATAATTAATCTCAAGTTAAATAATAATTTGGGATTTTTATCTTTTTCTATAACAAATGAAACTAATTTTTAAAATTTATATTATGAAAAATTTATTTTTAACAACCATTTTATTATTAACCTTTGGCTTTTCGTATGCTAATTTAGATGTAAAATTGCCAAATGCAGAGGTTAAATCGTCTATCGAAGAATTTTCTACAGTAGATAAAACTGAATATACACAAAGTGTAATAGTAGATGCTACTAATTTAGATGATAGATGGGGAGTTGGTTGTTATATTGTAATTCGCCATAATGGTGATTACGTAACTACGGTTTATGCTTATGAGTTTGGCGAAACACAAGCTGAAGCTACTGCTAAATGTCGAGCAGCTGTTAGAAAAAGAGCTTTGTCCTTTATTGCAGATCACGATTAATTATTAATAACAATAATAAACACTACTCAAAAATAACAGGTATATTTTTTGAGTAGTGTTAAATAAAACGAAAAATCATGAAATACTTAATTATTATTCTAACTTTTATAAGTTTTACCATTAATAAACCTACTTTAACTGTTAGTGAAATTCAATATTTAGAAACTAAGAGAGAAGATAGTATCAATGTGTCTTGGCAAGGAGAATATTATTTATATAGAACAGAAAATAATAGTAAATACTTGAAGAAAAAAGTAATAAAATCTAGTGTAGGTACGGAAAGAGGAGATATTGATTTTAATCCAAAAAATTCAAAAGCTGAAATTCTTTATAAAGATTATAGCAAAAATGAAATGTACTCTAAGGATCTTGTGGGTTTTAAATTTTTTACAATTAAAGATTCAATTAATATTATAAATTGGAATATAAAAAACGAAAAGAAAGAAATATTAGGATATACTTGTACTCTAGCAGAAAGTTCTTTTAGAGGTAGAATTTACCAAGCTTGGTTTACTACACAATTAATTGCTGGTGGTCCTTGGAAATTAGATGGTTTGCCTGGCATGATTTTAAAAGCAGATTCTAAAGATGGTTACTGTAGTTTTGAAGCAACCAAAATAAAAATTTCCAAACAAGAGGACAATACAATTGACACAACTAACCCATATTCTTTAGAAAAGAAATTTTATAGTTGGACGGAATTTAAAAAAAAATACAAAGAAAAAGCTATTAAAATGAGTAAATATAATCCAGGAAGTAGTATTATTTTTGTTGCTCCAAGATTAAGACGAGAACGCTATATTGAAAAAAATGATACAGACTATTTATTTGAAAGTGATTTGAAAAAATCTATGGATTAAATGAATTTTTTTGAGTAGTGTTAAATAAAATAAAAAAATATGAAATACTTAATTCTCATTCTTGTATTTGCAAGTTTTACAAGAATAATTGGCATGGATGTAACTGTTACAGAAATTGAATATGTAGAAACCATAAGAAACGATAGCATTAATACATTTTGGCAGGCTAAACATTATTTACTTAGGTCTGGTAACATTAGTAAGTATTCCAAAAAAAAAACAATCAAAAATAATATAGGAATCAAGGATGATGCTATCGAATTTAAACCTAAAAATTCTAAGAATCGTTTGGTATATAAAAATTATAAGAATAACGAAATGTATTCCGAAGATTTGATAGGATTTAAACTTTTTACAATTAAAGATTCTATTAACATTATAAATTGGAATATAAAAAAGGAAAAGAAAGAAATCTTAGGATATGTATGTACTTTAGCGGAGACTTTTTTTAGAGGTAGAACTTACCAAGCTTGGTTTACTACACAATTGATCGCTGGTGGACCATGGAAATTTGACGGTTTACCTGGTATGATTTTAAAAGCTGATTCTAAAGATGGTTACTGTAGTTATGAAGCAACCAAAATAAAAATTTCCAAACAAGAGGCCAATACCTTTGATTTGACAAATTCATATACTCTAAAAAAGAAATTTTATAGTTGGAGCGAATTCAAAAAAAAATACAAAGAAAAAGCTATAAAAATGAGTAAATTTAGCACTGCTGAAGGCGATTTTTCTATAACTCCTCGCATTACAAGAGAACGTTATATCGAAGAAGATGATTTGGACTATACGATGGATAAAAAGGTACGTGAATACTTTAAAAAATAAATTTTAATCCTTTTAAATGAAATATTTTGAGCAGTTTTAATAAAACAAAAAATCATGAAATACTTAATTATTATTTTAACTTTTATAAGTTTTACCATTAATAAACCTATTTTAACTGTTGCCGAAATTGAATATTTAGAATCTAAGAGAGAGGATAGTATTAATATATCTTGGCAAGGAGAATATTATTTATTTAGAACTATAAGCAATAGTAAATATTCCAAAAAAAAAGTAGTAAGATCTATTTCCAATGTTGAACAAGGAGATATTGATTTTAATCCAAAGAATTCAAAAACGGAGATTCTCTATAAAGATTATACTAAAAATGAAATGTATTCTAAAGACCTTATAGGTTTTAAACTTTTTACAATTAAAGATTCCATTAACATTATAAATTGGGAGATAAAAAATAAAAAGAAAGAAATCTTAGGATATACTTGTACTCTAGCAGAAAGCTCTTTTAGAGGTAGAATTTACCAAGTTTGGTTTACCACACAATTAATTGCTGGTGGTCCTTGGAAATTGGATGGTTTGCCTGGTATGATTTTAAAAGCAGATTCTAAAGATGGTTACTGTAGCTTTGAAGCAACCAAAATAAAAATTTCCAAACAAGAGGACAATACAATTGACACAACCAACCCATACTTGCAAGAAAAGAAATTTTATAGCTGGACAGAATTCAAAAAAAAATACAAAGAAAAAGCCATTAAAATGAGTAAATATAATCCTGGAAGTAGTATTATTATGGTTGCTCCAAGATTAAGAAGAGAGCGTTATATTGAAAAAAAGGATACAGATTATTTATTTGAAAGTGATTTAAAAAAATCTATAGATTGAATGAAGTAATCTCAATTAAAATATATTACAAATGAATAAATTCTTAA
The DNA here is from genome assembly GCA_026988355.1 of Flavobacteriaceae bacterium. Lineage (GTDB taxonomy): Bacteria > Bacteroidota > Bacteroidia > Flavobacteriales > Flavobacteriaceae > S010-17. The sequence goes on along the minus strand of JALSLK010000023.1, from coordinate 50,852 downwards.
ATTCAAATATAAAAAGATAATAACTAGATGAAAAAAAAAATATCTGTATTATTATTATTATTCTATATTATCGTTATAAAATCACAAACAGTCTCAGGCTCTATTCATGATTTTGATGATGGAGAACTAATTAACTCTGCAAACATTATTATTAAAGAGTTATCGAATTCTGATCATATTATCCAATACAAAGTTGTAAATAATGGAAATTTTTCCATTGCGTATAAAAAAAACTACAAAGATATTGTCATTGAAATTACATCGTATGGCTATCTAAACTATAAAAAAGTAATTAAAAATATAGATACATCAAAAAAGTATCATTTAGAAGTTCGCTTACAAAAAGACAAGTCTGTAAATTTAGAAGAAGTATTAATCATTGGTAAAAAGAAGTTTGAAGTCAAAAAAGATACGGTAACCTATAACGTTTCTGCATACAAGGATGGTACAGAACGTAAAATAGCTGAGCTTATTAAAAAATTGCCAGGCATACAAGTAGATGAAAAAGGAAAAATAGAATATAATGGCAAACCTATTGAAACAGTATTATTAGAAGGCGACAATTTATTTGGTCACAATTATACTTTAGGCACAAAAAATATTAATATTGATATGGTTAAGCAAGTACAAGCCATTGATAAATATTCGGAAAATTCGCTATTAAAAGGCATCGAAAATGACGATAAAGTAGCATTGAATTTAATTTTAAAAAAAGGGAAAATAGATTTTTCTGGAAATATGGATTTAGGTGTTGGCATATATAATAAAGAAAAAGCTGCTTTAGATCTTAGTGCAAACATTCTTGGAATTACCAAAAATTACAAATCATTTGCTACATTGGTATACAATAATATTGGAATTAATTATTCTCCCTTTAATTATTTTGGATCTAGAATAGATGTAGAACATGCATCCGAAAAAGATTTTTTTTCGCAAAAAATTATTCCAGAAACTAGTTTTTCTAATATTGTAAATGATGAGAGAGTAAATATTAACAACCAATACTTTAGTAATTATAATGCTATTTTTAAAATTAATAAACGTTTAAAGCTAAAAACAAATTTATATTATATTAACGATAAAATTACTAGCAATCAATTTTTTGAAAATAATTATGTAATTAATGAAACGCCTATTAGCACAACCGATTTTAATTCTGTTAAAAAGAAACCCAAACAATATCGCGGCGATTTAGAAATAAAATACAATACTTCAAAAACCTCCTTACTTGAATATTATTTTAGAATTCAACAAGAAAATATAAAAACACCAATAAAAGTAACTTCAAACAATAGTACTAATTTCGAATCATTATTCAATTCTGAAGATTTTTATTTAAAACAAAAATTACTTTACACAAAAAAAGTTTCTGCTAAAAAAGCACTTCAATTTTCACTTTTTCAATCTACCAATGCTATTCCACAAACTTTTCAAATTAGTCCATCCATCATTAATTCCAATCTGTATAATTCGGATATTCAAAAAAGCAAATACATACGAAATTATATAGAACTCAATAGTATTTTGCTAGGTTCTACTAAGAAAAAGAACAAATATACATTCTCGATTGGTGGTTTTGTTGATAATAATAAACTTCAATCCGAATTATTTAGTAAAAATAATATGGGAAATACAGTCCTAGAAAATGGTATCAATAATCTAAATTACTCAAAAAAAGAGCTATATCAAATAGGAAGTTATACATTTAGATATAACCATTGGAAATTTTTACCCACGTATTCATTAAGTTATATAAATCAAAATATTAAGGATAAAGAAAGGAAGGAAACAAAAACACAAAATGATTTAATACTGGAGCCTTCGTTACGTATTAATTATCGCTTAAATGGCGTTTCTTATCTATCTGGAAAAATAGGCTATAACCAAACATTAAATACGGAAAAGTATTTGTTTCAAAATACTATTTTAACTAGCAATCGCTTAACAATTACAAATACACCAAGTTTTGAATTACAAAAATCTACAAACTATGGTTTATATTATTTTAATAATGATTTGTACAACCAACTTCAAATAGATTTTGGTGTAAATTTTCAGAAAATAAAAGGAAATTTCTTTACAAATTCGTTAATTACAGAAAACACAACTCAAATCAATTATTATTTCTCAGCACAAAATAGCAATAACTTAAATTTTAATTTTTTAATTATTAAATACATTCCTTTTATGGAATCTACAGTAAAATTAAATTCAAACTATTCTATTTTAAAATACAAAAACATTGTAAATAATTCAGAATTAAGAAACAACAAAAGCCAATTTGTAAATACCGAATTGTTTATTAAAACTGCTTTCGATGGATTTATTAACTTCGAAAACACATTAAACGTATCTAATTATATTTCTGAAAATGAAAATAGCCAACAATTTACGAATCAATCTTTAAAAAATACGTTTAAAATAATCGTAAAACCTTTTAAAAGATGGAATGTCCTAATTACATCCGATTATTTTTTACCAAATACAAAAAACAAATCCGAAAATTATACTTTCTTAGATACTTCCATAAGATATAGACCAAAAAATAAAAAATTTGAATTTAGCATTATTGCAAAAAATTTACTAAACGAAGATAATTTAGAGCAAATACAAACTTCAGATTTTTCAACAAGTAGATACAGAACCAGTATTTTACCTAGATATTATTTAATGAAAGTATCCTTTAACTTTTAAGTCTATGGTTTAAAGCGAGTCTAGAAAATAGTTTGTAGCTTCTTAATTGTTTACTGAAATCTTTCTGCATCTTTAGACGAGTCTAAACTTAGCTTTCCGCCAAGTACATCAAAATACATTTTAAAATCCGATTTTAAACTCCACAGCGGATATTTAAAGGTTGCTGGTCTATTTTTTTCGAATACAAAATGACCAAACCATGCAAATCCGTATCCTGTAAGTGGTATAAAAATTAACCAATACGGATTTAAGTGTATGATGGATGTTAATAACAGTGTTAAAACAATACTTGTGCCTATTATATGCAACAATCTACACATTCTATTACTGTGTTCTTTTAAATAAAACGGATAAAATTCTTCGTATGTTTTAATTTTGTCCTCCATAATGAATTGTTTTTTTGCTAATTTACTAAATATCTTAGATTAATCCAATTGGTATTTTATTCCGAACTCAAAATTACCTTCTGGCATTGGTACAAATTCTTTTTCGGAATAAACGGTATTAAAAATATTATTTGCAATTCCAAAAATAGTAAACCCTTTTATAGTTGCAGTAATTTTTGCATCCACTACATTATAATTATCTATGTATTTGTCTACATATCTGTATGAGATTTGCTGGCTTACGTATTTAAAAAATTGTGTATGTAAACTTGCTGTAAGATGATTTTTTATAGATGAATTTAATAAGTATCTAGATTTAAAAACGTCTATATTACCATAAGTATCGTTCAAAAAAGTATATCCAACTCTTATTTTTTGTGCGTAATTTTGTATTTTAAAATTATATGCTCCATTTAATTCGAAACCATTAGTTCGAATCTGCCTTAAATTTTCTGCACGATAAAATGGGCTTGTTTCTGTCTTTTTAACATAATCAATTAAATCTTTTGATATTCTATAAAATAGTGCGGTATCAAACGAGAAAACTGCTGTATTGTATTTAATTCCTACTTCTTGTGTTACTGCTTTTTCTGGTTTTAAATCTGCATTTCCAGATAAGAAATTTGGTATGTTTATATATAGTTCTGTATACGTTGGCACTCTATATGACGAACCTACATTCCAATAAAAACGTGTTTTGTCTGTTACTTTATATCCAAAATCTAGCCCAGGAAATACATGGAATTCAAAATCTGAAAAGTAACTTAAAGACACTCCAGGAGTGATGTCTATTTTAGAGTTTCCTACTAAAAAACGATGCTCTACAAATCCATTAAGCATTGTTCGTTCTTGATTGCCTAAATTATTACTTGCTAGTGTTATTTTCGAAAAATCTACCCCAAATCCTGTTATTCCTATTTTTGAATTGTACGAAGTATTAACCTCTGCGCCTACCTTATTCGAGATGTTAAAATTTCTTGAAAAACTCGGATTATCTCTTCTTAATAGAAACATATCTTGGTTTCTTTTCCAATACATCTTTGGTTTCACTATAAAATTATTTTTTATAAATTTTGTAGAAATACCAACCAAACTTGTTTGTGTTTCTTCGTATTCTGTAAAATTGGAACTTGGCGATGTATAAAAATACTGTGCTCCAAATTTACGATCGGCAAAAGATGCCAAAATTTGTATTGGTTCTCCTTTTGTATTAAAACTACTTTTTAAGAAATAATTGTTATTTTTAAAATCTGTATTATCTCTATAACCTGCATTTGTATTATACGAATAATGCACTTGATGGTTCGATTTTTTAAAATTCTTTACTGCTGTTATTTGTGCAGATTTATAATCAAATGATCCGCCTTTAATTCCTAAAGAAATTTTATTTTTTTGTTTTTTTTTAGTTACAATATTAATTGCTCCTGTAAATGCATTTTGCCCAAAAATTCTTGCCGCAGCCCCTTTAACGATTTCTATTCGTTCTATATTTTCTAACGGAATCATTATATTCATGGTATGATGTCCTGTTTGTGCATCTTCCGTCTTTATACCGTCTATTAAAATTAAGGTTTGTTCAAAATTTCCACCTCGAATTTTTAAATCCGATTGCATGCCATTTGTACCTCTTCGCACAACCTCTATACCTGCAACTTGCTGCAATAAATCGGCAACATTAGTAGCTGTTGTCGCTTTTATATCTGCTTCAGATATAATAGTTATCGTCTTTGAATTTTTTGAAAATGGCAAATCGATTCTTGCTGAAGTAATTTCTACTTCATTCAAATTTTCTTGCTTCTTTTCTTGAGAAAATAACAATCCTTTTAGTGTTAAAAAAAGTAGTATGGTAAATTGTTTGTTTTTCATTTAAAAATATTTAGGCAAATATATTAGAATAAAATGTTTTGCTAAATCAATTTTCAAAAAAAAATAGTAAATTTGTATTTACATGCATATTTATTTTTAAACTATATTTGCGCTCTTTTATTAAAAAAAATACCATTATGAAACATCTTAGAATTATTTTATCTGTTCTTATCTTATTTTTATTTACCGTTTCTGTTTTCGGACAAGGGATTCAAAACCAAGAAATTATCAATAAGGCTTTAGCTAATGAAACTATAAAAAATCAATTTGAAGTTTTATTATCCAAATCAAATAATTTTCAACAATTTAAAAATATTAAATTGTATAATCTAAATAAATTTAAAGCCAATTTTTTAGACACACTTAAAGCTATCGATAATAAATTTACAATAGCTAATACTAAAATTAGCACACAAAAAAGTGAAATTGAAAAACTAAAATCAGAAATTGCAACTATCAATGGCAATCTAAGTGAGGTAACTAGCGAAAAAGACAATATTGGATTATTTGGTATTCAAACAACCAAACATAACTACAACCTTATATTATGGTCTATTATATGTGCGCTATTAGCTACTACGCTCTTTTTATCGTTTAAATACAAATCGAGTAATAGAGCTACAAAACAAGCTAAAACTTCGTTTGCTGAAGTTGAAAATGAATTTGAAACCCATAAGAAAAAATCTTTGGAACGCGAACAAGTTTTAAGAAGAAAATTACAAGACGAAATTAATAAAAAACGCAATGTAAGTTAATTTTTTAATTTCCTTTTTTAAAATCTGCTAAAAATTTAGCTAATCCTATATCTGTTAATGGATGGTTTAACAAACCTTCTATTGCTTTTAAAGGACCTGTCATTACATCTGCCCCCAATTTTGCACAATCAATAATATGCATGGTATGACGTACTGATGCTGCTAAAATCTCTGTTTCAAATCCGTAATTATTATAAATTAGTCTTATCTCTGCAATTAAATTTAAACCGTCTGTAGAAATATCGTCTAAACGTCCAATAAATGGAGATACGTAAGTTGCTCCTGCTTTTGCTGCAAGTAATGCTTGTCCTACCGAAAAAACCAACGTTACATTTGTTTTAATTCCTTTATCCGAAAAATATTTACATGCTTTAATACCGTCTTTTATCATTGGTAATTTTACCACGATTTGCGGATTTAATGCTGCAAGTTCTTCTCCTTGCTTTACCATTCCATCAAAATCTGTTGCTATTACTTCTGCCGAAACATCGCCATCTACCAAATCGCAAATTGCTTTATAATGATTTATTATATTTTCTTCGCCCGTGATTCCTTCTTTGGCCATAAGCGACGGATTTGTGGTTACTCCATCTAAAATCCCTAAGGCTTGTGCTTCTTTTATTTGCTCTAAATTTGCTGTATCTACAAAAAATTTCATTACGTTTTGGTTTAAATTAATGATGCTCAAAGGTAATGGTCTTTCTGTTTTAGCGATTTAATTTTCGCATTTAATTTTTACGAAGTTTTCAACAATTATTTAATTATTATGGAATCGTTTCTTGGTTTATTCGTTTCTTTGTAATGGATTTTAATTCCTAAATCATGCAAGCAGAAATAATAACCATTGGCGACGAAATTTTAATTGGACAAATATTAGATAGTAATTCCAAATGGATTGCCGAAGAATTGAACAAAATTGGTATTTCTGTATATCAAATTACCTCTATTCAAGACGATAAAAATCATATCTTAAAGGCTATCCGTCAAGCGGAAGAAAATGCAGACATTATCATCCTTACTGGTGGACTTGGCCCTACTAAAGACGATATTACAAAACATACTATTGCTCATTATTTTGATGACAGTTTGGTAATGTATCCAAAAATTGAGGCGCATATCAAATACCTTTTCGCAAAAATTAATTACCAATACACAGATCTAGATTTACAACAAGCCATGCTTCCTAGTAAAGCAACCATTCTAAAGAATAATTTAGGTACTGCTTCTGGGATGTGGTTTAACGAAAACAATAAAGTATATATTTCATTTCCTGGTGTTCCCAACGAAATGAAAGGTTTAATGACCTATAAGGCTTTACCCAAACTTCAAGAAACTTTTGATTTGCCTTTTATCTTTCATCAGACTCTAATTACTTACGGAATGGGAGAAAGTAAAATTGCTAAACGTCTTGAAGTCTGGGAAACAAATCTTCCAAAAGAAATTAAATTAGCATATTTACCTTCTTACGGAAAAACACGATTACGACTTTCTGCTAAAGGAAAAAATAAAGATTCCTTAGAAAAAAAATTTAACAACGAAATAGACAAACTAAGTGAATTGGTTAAAGATATTTTAGTTTCTAGCAATGGTAACGATAGTATCGAAGTTTTTATAGGAAAATTACTTACTAAGAAAAAATTTACTTTAGCTACTGCCGAAAGTTGTACTGGTGGCAATATTGCTAAACTAATCACTTCGATTTCTGGCTCGTCTAAATATTTTATTGGTTCTATTGTTAGCTATAACGCTCGCATTAAAACCGACTTTTTAAATGTTTCTCCAAATATTATTGATAAACACAGTGTTGTAAGTGCTCAGGTTGCTTCTGCCATGGCACAAAATATAAAGAAAATTTACAAAACTGATTTTGCTATTGCTACTACTGGAAATGCTGGTCCTACAACAGACAAAACAGATAAAACAGTTGGTGTTGTTTTTATTGCTATTGCTACACCGAATAATGTGGTTGTTAAAGAATATAATTTTGGTCAGCCTAGAGAAAAAGTGATTGAAAAAGCCTCTATTAAGGCTTTGGAAATGTTGGTTAAAACATTGCTTTAAACCTCAGTTCTACGATATAATACCAACTCAACATCAAAATACGTTATAAACCTGAGTATTCTATGATTAAAAAAACACCTAATTAACTTATGCATAATAAAATTATGCATACATTTGTAATATGGCAAACTCAAAATTATATAAAGGCAGCTTGCAAACCATCATTTTAAACTTACTAGAAAAGAGTAATAAAATGTATGGTTATGAGATTACACAAAAGGTAAAAGAAATTACCAATGGCGAACTAAAGATTACCGAAGGTGCCTTATATCCTGCTTTACACAAATTAGAAGCAGAAGGTTTTTTAGATGTTGAAATTATCAATATTGGCAATCGTATGCGTAAATACTACAAACTTACGGAGCAAGGCACTAGAGAAACTGTAAATAGACTTGCTGAATTACAAGAATTTATTAAAACCATGCAATATATTACCAATCCTAAATTTAGCTTAGAATAATATGGAATTAAGTAAATTACAGATAGAAAATTTATACCATTTCACAAAACAACATTACGTAGAATGGTACGATTTACAAAGTGAATTAGTAGACCATCTTGCTAATGATATTGAACATATTTGGGAAAAAGAGTCTCATTTATCTTTTGAACAAGCTAAAAATAAATCTTTTAAAAAATTTGGTGTTTTTGGTTTTATGGAAGTGATTGAAAAAAAACAAAATGCACTAAATAAAAGATACCTAAAACTTATTTGGAAGGAATTTATAGCTTTTTTTAGCATTCCAAAAATCATTTTTACAATGAGCTTATTTTTTAGTTTGTTATTTTTTATGCGATTGGTAAATTACCATAGATTCGTAATTATTGGATTGGCTGCAATCGTAATTATCGTTCCTTTTGTATACTTGCTTAAAAACGAAAAAAAAATAAAAATAAAAGAAAAAAGTACTCATAAAAAATGGATGTTTGAAGATTATATTACCAACTTAGGTGGTCTTGGTGTTTTATTACAATTTCCATTTCAGATACTCATTCATTTTATCGATAAGGATATTTGGAATTTAAAAACGGAGCTATTCTTTACTGCTACATTTATTATATTTGGTCTATTTTTTTATATTGCTATTTTTGAAATCCCTCCTAAAATAAGAGCTATTTTAGCCAAAGAGCATCCAGAATATCTACTAATACCAAATTGACATCAAAATGGTATAACAACAAATTAATTTGTAACAATTTAAAATTTAATCCTACAAATAGTTAAAACCAAACCTTTATGTTTAAAAAATTCATTGCTTTAGAATGGAAAAAATTTATTCGCTCTGCTAACTTTCAAAAAAGTTTAGCTTTTAAAATATTTATTGGTATTGGTATCTTTATTCTGTTACTTTACGCTTTAGGTATTGGTGTTGGCCTTTTCTTTCTTTTAAAGGAGCAAATTCCCGAAAAAGATCCTTGGCAAGTTGTAAATACTTTTATTGTTTTTTGGTTTTTAGGTGAACTTATTTTTCGATATCTCGTTCAAAAAATGCCTGTTTTAACTATAAAACCTTTACTAATTTTACCTATTGCAAAAAAAAAGGTAATTAAATACGGTCTTGGAAAATCACTTTTAAGTATTTTTAATTTTATTCCTTTATTTATTCTAATGCCATTTTCGGCTGTATTACTTTTTCAAGGATATTCTCCAATAAATGTTATTTCTTGGTTTTTTGGTATTCTATTTTTATCGTATACACTTAATTTTATTACTTTTTTAGTCAATAAAAACGAGACTTTCTTTTATAGTATTCTTATTATTTTAGCTAGTTTAATTGGATTGGAATATTTTGATATTTTTAAAATTTCTACCATTGCTGGTACTGCGTTTAATTATTTTACAAATCATGCTTACCTTATTATTGTACCTATTATTACTCTTGCTACTAGTTATATATTAAGTTTTAAGCATCTTAAAAAAAATCTAAACCTCGACAATTTAATTACCAAACAAAAAGAAGTTAAAACAACGGACTTAACTTGGCTAAATCGTTTTGGCGAAGTTGCTCCTTTTCTTAAAAATGATATTAAACTCATTTGGAGAAATGCAAGACCTAGAAAAACGGTTTTATCTGGATTTGTCTTTCTGTTTTATGCACTTATCTTTATTTATAGTAAAAGCGGATTTAACGGTTCGCCATACATGTTAGCTTTTGCCATGATGTTTGTTACTGGTGGTTTTGCTATGACTTTTGGACAATTAGTTCCGTCTTGGGATAGTGAATATTACCAACTTCTAATGAGTCAGAATATTAAATACAAAACCTATTTGGACTCCAAATGGTATTTAATGGTTGTTGCTGTTGTTGTATCTTTTATACTTGCAACACCTTATATTTATTTTGGATGGAAAGTGTATTCTCTCTTAATTGCTGGTTTATTTTTTAACGCTGGTATTAACTCTTATTTGGTTTTGCTTGGTGGTGTTTTAAACAGAATGCCTATTAAGCTAAATGAAAAAGCAAAGGCTTTTGGTAATACACAAGGTTTTAATATGACACAAATGCTTATTGCCATTCCTAAAATGTTTTTACCTATTCTTTTATTCGGAATTCCTTATAAATTAATTAATCACAATGCTGGTATTATTACCGTTATTGGTTTTAGCCTTATCGGAATTTTATTAAAGAATTTCTTTTTAACTAAAATAGAAAAGATTTATCAAAAAACTAAATATAAAACAATTGCTGCTTACAGTGAAAACAACTAAACAAACTACATTATGATTCACGCAAAAAATATTACTAAAATATACGGAACTTCTACCGTTTTAAATATAGACAACTTAGAAATTAATAAAGGGCAAAGTATTGGTTTGGTTGGCAATAATGGTGCTGGAAAAACGACTTTTTTTAATCTGCTTTTAGATTTAATAGAACCTACTACTGGAACTATTACAAATAATAATATTATTGTAAACCAAAGCGAAGATTGGAAACCTTTTACTGCTGCTTTTATTGACGAAAGTTTTTTAATTGGTTATTTAACTCCCGAAGAATATTTTTATTTTATTGGCGAATTGCGTGGTAAAAATAAAGCGGATATTGATACTTTCTTAAGTCAGTTTACCGAAATTTTTAACGATGAAATTTTAAAAAAGAAAAAATATCTACGTGATTTATCTAAAGGTAATCAGAAAAAAGTTGGTATTGTTGCTGCTTTAATTGGCGACCCTGAAGTTATTATCTTAGACGAACCTTTTGCTAATTTGGATCCTACTACACAAATTAGATTAAAAAAAATGCTCAAATCTCTAACCGAAAATAAAAAGGTTACGGTACTAATTTCGAGTCATGACTTGCTTCACGTTACCGAAGTTTGCGAACGTATTGTTGTTTTAGAAAAAGGGAATCTTATTAAGGATCTTAAGACTTCTCCTGAAACTTTAAAAGAATTAGAGGTTCACTTTTCGGTGTAATCTGAACTGAGTTCGTAAACTTATCGTATCAGACTAAAATGACCATCTTTATTGGTGATTTTTCCTTTGTAATCTTTTAATGTTACTCTAAACCAATAATCTGCTGGTGGCGCTGGTGCATTTTGATAATTTCCGTCCCAACCTAATCCATTAGAATCTATTACTGCCATTATCTTTCCAAATCGATCAAAAATGGTCACTTCAGAAATGGTATTATAATGTATTAATGAGGCTGGATTTACAATATTCCATGTATCGTAATTCCCATCGTTATTTGGTGTTAAAAATTTTTCGTACTCCAAAATCGTAATCTCTTTTTGGGTATTTGGCAAACATCCGTTTTTATCTCGTACTGTTATTATATGATAACCATAAGATACATTATCGAATATATTAGAATCTTGAAAATTATAATCGTCTAATGCATATTCGTAATCTCCTTCTCCTACAACCTCAACAATTAAACTTACCTTATTACTATAATCTATATCCGATACTAATATGTTTGTAATTGTTGCTATATTCGATGCGTTTACTGTTATTGTTCTATGTACTACGCAACCGTCATTACTTATTATCTCTACATTATAATCTCCTATTTCGTTTACTTGAATTGTTGCTGTATTAATATTCAAATCTATTACTGGATCTATCTTATTATCAAAAAACCATTGGTATTGGTAATTGTTTGGATCATCATTTAAAATTCCTCCTTCTAATGTTATGGTATCTGGATAGGTATTTAAACAATATAAAAGCGATTCGTCGTCTTTTAATTCGGGATTTTTAAATACTCGCAATCTTATTCTTGCTATATTAATACAACCATCTATCCCTTTTATTCTTGCATAAATTAATTCATTCTGCATGGTATTTGGATAATTTGCAAAATTGGAGATTTCATTATTTTCATTTAGGGCATCGTTATACGAATGGTAATAATTTTCTACAATCAAATTAAGGTCTCCATTGGTTGTATTTTCATTGGAATTGGTTAAATTAAAAATAGAAAATTGATTACTTAAATCATCACAACGTATTAATTCTGTATCGGAAACCATTGGAATTGTTCCGTACTCTATTCGTATATTTCCTTCGGAAAGGCATCCTCCGCCTAAATCTACGATTACTTTGTATTTTCCTTCGGTTGTTGCTGTATATGTTTGGTTATTTCCTCCTATTAGTGGTACAAATACATCATCGTAAGGAAAATCATCTCTAGACCATGTGTAAGACGTTGCCCCTACTACACCACTATCTATTGTTGTTGTTTCGGTTCCACAAAGTGCATTTCCTGTTGTTCGCAACAAATCTAATCCTAAATTTGTTCCTACATTAAAGCTTCCTGCTTTTAAAAATACTGCGGAATCGTATTGGTAATTTGTATGATCTGCTATTACTAATTTTATATGATATGTTTGTCCTGCTACAACATTACTCTCTGCTTTTAAAACGGCTGTTTGTCCGTTAAAATTAATTGGTGCTGTTGCGTCATTCCAAGAGCCAAAATACGCTTCGTTCTCGGCCTGACAACTACTAGAAACTTCTGGATGTACTGTGGTTACTTGTACTGGTATATTTGTATTTGGCACTACGGCGATATTGGTATAATTTATATCGCTTGTTGCTTTTATTAAAAATGCAAATACATCGGAATATTGACAGGTATTATTATTTCCTTCTTGGTATTCTTCGGATGCAAATATATAATCAAAACTTATATAATCGCTTACTGGAACAAAGTCGAATTCTAATACTGTTGCGTTTAATGTATTGGTAAATATTGCTGCTAAATCGACATCTGTTCCCCAATTTATTCCTTCGTCACTACTTAAATTTGTATTTGGTCCTATACAATGGTTTGCTGTTCCTGTACTTAAAACGATTCCTTCTTCAAATGGAAATACAGAATTATTCCCATCAAAATACGCATAACTTTTTTCTCCTGTTCCAAAATTTCCTCCTGATACAGATACGTTCGAAATTGTCGCACATCCTGAGTTATTAAACAATACATTCTGTACTAAATCTTGTGCTGTTCTAGTTTCGTCTACGGTTATATTTTGCGATAATACACTTGTTATAAATAAACTAAAAAAAGTAGTAATAAGTAACTTCATATACCTTGTTATATGCGTACAAATATACAATTATTCTGTTGATTTTTAATTCCCTAAAAGCAGATTTTGTTCTTTTTTCTATTCGTATTCTCGATTTTTTAGAAAGGTTTATATCTTTAGTTGAAAACGATTACTATCTGTTTAGATAAACCCATCCTCGCATAATTCCGATATAATTATCGTTTAAATTTAATAGATAATAATAGGTTGAAGCTGGTAATTTTTGTTCGTTATATGTTCCGTCCCAATCTGGAGAATTTTTATCTCCTTCGTAAACAATATTTCCATAGCGGTTGTATATTTTTAATTCAAAATTTCCATAATTTTCTCGTAAATTCCGAATAAGAAAAACATCATTTATTGCATCTCCATTTGGCGAAAATCCTTCTGGTACTGTCGGTATTTGTATAATTCTTGGCGGATGACTATTTAGTTTCGTTACTACACAGTTTACCATCACATAATCTTGCCCTGAAGTTAATTCTATTGTAGCTTCGGTATCTCCTACTTCAATATAGTTTTCTATATCGTAATAATCCAAATCCATATTATACAAATTTGTTTCTCCTGTAAAACTATTTGTTCCATTAAATGCATTGTTACTTGGGTTTAGTGGTGGATTTCCAATCAAATCTCCATTAATTCGCAAAGATTCATTTACTGCTAGTGAGCTATCGCCTTCCCATGCTATAAATCCTATTTTTGCTCCTGCATTATCAATAACGTTTAAATTGTCTAAATGAATTGCAATACTGCTTGGTACGCTTTGCATGCCATCGTATATATTAATTTGATTAAATGGCAATGTATTACTTCGATAAATAATGACTATTGCCCATCCTCCAAAATTGGTTCCATTTGCACAGTAATTGGCAATTACGTCTGTTAAGTCCAACTCCGAAACGGTATAATTTCCATTTCCTGTTTCTTGTACTTGACTGGTTACATCTGCATAAGCACTAAAAAATGGTCTTCCTGATTGAAAATTTTCAAAGGTACGTTGCGCTACAATATTTTGACCATTTAATTTAATTTCGAGATCTCCTGTTCCTGATCCTGCCCAATACAAATATGCAGATACTATTGTTTCGCCTGAATTTAAGTTTAAATTTGCAGACGAACTTGTATTTATTGTACAGGTCGATAATGCTTCATTTTCTATTAAATTTAATGTATTTCCAATCATGGTAAAGTCCATTTTTCCATTAAATTGGTATAATAGAGATATGTCTTGTGAAAAAGATTTAACAATTACAAACAGCATTATAATAAGCAAAAAAAACTTTTTTATTATTCTAATTCTATTTTGTAAAATCCAAGACATCTTCTAACTACTAAATTAGTAAAATAATTACACCTACACTTAAATAATTTTATAATTTCAAACTAAAGTGTCCTTTTCGTTCATAAATTTTCCCTTCGTTATCTATAAATGTTGCCATAAACCAATAATCGGACGCTATTGCTATTTTTCCTAGATAGGTTCCATTCCATGAAGTATCTTCGTTTAGGTTTGTAATCACTTTTCCATATCTATCGTAGATAATTACGGAGATTGTCTTAAATCCTTCGCCTCCATACACATAGAACGTATCGTTTTTTTCATCGCCATTTGGTGTTATTACTCGTGGAAAACGTATGACAACTATTTCTTTTGTTATTTCTGGTGTACAACCGTTTTTATCTCTAATATAAATGGTATGTAATCCTACTTCTACATCGTGAAAAATATGTCCGTACTGCTCATTCCCATCTTCATAAGTTGTTGTATCGTCTAATGTAAATTCATAATCTCCTGCGCCACTTACTAATACGGAAACTCGATTATTTGGCAAATCATCAAAAATGGTTATCGTTTCTATTTTTGGTATGCTCGATTCGGTTATTACAAATGTTTTTGTTGTGGTACACATCGATGTCGATGTGGCGGTAACGGTATATTCTCCTCCTTCTGTAATTTCTAGAGTATCTGCATCTGTTCCGACTTGTTGTCCTTTATCATTTTCCCAATAATAACTATATACTGCTTGTGCATTTTCTATACTTACTGTTATTGGTGACATATCTAAACATAATAACTGATCTGAAACTTCAAATACTGGATTATCTACAATAACTTTAAATTCTATATGGCTTATTACTTTACAATCTGAATTATCTTTATTCTGTACTTCAACCGTTATTATTTCATTTCCTACATTAAAAAATTGTGGTAATGTTGGTACTATCTCTGTTCCATCTGCATAGAAATAATGTATTTCTCTATCTACTTGTGTATTTCCTAAAATTTTTATTTTAAATGAAGATGTATCAAACACCGACATTCCGTCTGTTTGATCTGGTTTATCATCACATAATTCTACCATAAAATCGTTTGCTGTTGGTACCTCATCGACAATAAATTTTAATGTTGTTTCATCATAACATGCGTTTGTTGTATTGTTTATTGCTCGTATGGTTATGGTTTGTGCTTTTGTTATAAAGGATGGTGTAAATGTTCCTGTTGGAATTAATACATCATTTTCGTCATAATAGCTTAATGTAACATTTGTTTGTCCTTGTAAAACTATTGCTGCTATTCCTGTGGTATCGAATGTAGATTGATTTCCTCCTTCATCACATCCTCTTATTTCAGTTATTGGATTTGCTGTTGGCAATTTCTCTACAACCAAATCTACATATACATTTGTGCCTAATGCTGCACATGTTATACCTGATTCATCTACTCGTATATAAATTCGTTCTGTATTTATTGAATTTGTATTTCTATACGTTGTTTTATTTATGATTTCATTGTCTTGTAAAACTGCATCTGTTACATTGTGATAGTACGATATGGATAAATTTGCGCTTGGTGGAAACTGACTTGCTATATCGTTTTCTATCGATGTTAAATCAAATTCAGATATGCCATCTCTATTATTTCCATTTACTTTATCATCACATTTACTTATTAATCCTGTAAAGGTTCTGTTTGGATTCGTTATTACTATATTTACTTCTCCAACTGCATGGCAAAATTGATTATCTACTCTTACCCATAATGGATTTGTTAATGTAGATGTTGTTGAATAATTTGGCATATTTGCCGTACTTATTGCATTTATATTTGTATTTGCATCGACTTGACTTGTGTGATATGTAATCGTTTCTGTAGCGAAATTTGTTGAAATACTTTCGCTTATTAAATTTAAGTCTACGATACTAATTCCGTCATTATCATCATCACATTGTGTTATTGTAATTGGTGTTGTTATTACTGGATAGGAATGGTACGTAATACTTGCTGTTCCTTTAATTGGACAGGTACCTCCATCGTTATATTCTATTTGCAACTCATATTCTCCTGTTCCATGTGTAATACCATCTATATCGATATAACTAGTGGTAACTGGTGGTATAATTGGATTTCCATCCTTAATCCATGTATATGCTGTTGATGGTGGATATAACGAAATATCTGTTGGTTCTAAACGATATGTATCTCCATTGCACAAATCTTTATCGGTTGACAATACTCCTGGTGTATCGTTTATTATATCTACATTTGGTAAAAATAAAGATTGTATAAACGGCGGTAATCCTTGTCTTGATATTCCTGCTCCTAAATCTACTGCATTGTGTTGGTAATTACACGCAGCACCTACCGCTTCGGGATTATTTATTACTCCTAAAAAGTTAGAACCTAAATCATAATGAAATGACAATGCTCTATAAATTTTACCATTTGGTCCCATTTGCAAAGCTCCTCTATATGTATTTATCGGATTATAAGCTATTAATTTTGTAGTGATTGTACCGCTTATATCGATTTGCCATAAAAAACCATCTTGTGGAGACTGGTTGTATGTATTACCTCCTGCATACGATGTGATATACACTTTTGTTGTACTTAATGAAAATTCTATTCCATAAGGTATGGTATTTAATCTATTATCTGGATTTGAAGTATCGCTTAAATTCAAATTAGTTTCATTTGTAACAATTCCATTTGTATAATTAAAATCGTATAATTTCACTTCTCCTAAAGGGTTTGCATTTGTTCTTGAGTGTGCTATTACTAATTTTGATGCATCGGATGACACCTTTAAATATCCTCTTCCGTCTGTTGTGCTTGTTGCTCCAAAAGTAGATGTTACACTTGTTGTGTTAACTCCTGTATCTGCTACTTCAAAACTATGAAAGGTATCGTATGTTCTCGACACACCATTTCTAGAAGAAAATGCAATTACCCAAATCGAGCTACAATCGTCACTCTTTACTGCTGTAATTTTTTCTGTACAATGTGCTAATAATGGCTTATTTTTTTCTGTTGCTAACACATCTCCTTGCCCATTATTTAATGTCATATCTACTAAAGAATACTGCAATCCATATTGATTTGTGCTATGCTCGTCTACCGTAAAAATATAATACTGATTTTGATTCTGTGGTTTTGGTACTATTATGGCAGATTGGGAACTCGATGAATTTCCATGTAAAAAACGTCCATTTGGCATCACAGTATGGTCTCGTGAGTATACCGTTGTTCCATCAGTATAAAATAACAAATTTCCTGCACTATTAGATATTGTTGCACATCCTTCTACGGTTCGTAAGGCTCCATCATTTATTGCTACTGGATTTCCTGAGTTAAAATCTAATCCTGCACCATCTCCAAAATACCAAATATTTGCTTCTCCTTGCGAATATATAGTAATTGTTAGGCTAAAAAGTAAAATGGACAGAAGTATTTTTTTCATTTTATATGTTTAATCTACTTGTCAAATATAATAAAACGTTTTTATATTTCTTCTTTATTAACAGTTTAATCGCTATAAATCTCTTTTTAGAAGCAATCTATACGACATATAAATAAACAAAAATGTCCAAGCTAAAACTATTACTATTTCGTACCAATGTACTGCATAATCGTAAGTGATTTTCTCTCCTACTTGATTTGCAACCGTTTTTACCGCTTTTAATCTCCCAAAAGGTTGGTCTATTAAATTCCACATAGATACAGAAGGAAAAAATTGAGTTATTTTTGAAACCATCTGATGATTTTGTAGTTTCCATTGTAATATCATATAAACAACTCCTTCGGTACATAACCAAACAAATATCGCTCCTACTGCAAAAGCAGAACGTTTAATTAACATTCCAAAAAACAAACCCATAGAGAAAAAGCCTACTAATTTCACAAAAAATGCTCCTAAGTATTCTAAATTTGAAAATACAATTCTAAACTCGTTATAATCCGAATAAATCCAGCCTAAGACTAAAGAAACAATAAATACAAAAATTGTTGAAATTACTGCCAAAGTAATTACTAAATAAAATTTGGACAGAATAAACTCCTTTTTACTCAACCCATCAATTAAATTTTGTTTTAAAGTACGATTACTGTACTCATTTGTTACCATAGATACAATTACTAATAATAGAAAAAATTTAAAAATGGCTGCCATAAATGTATTAAAATGCCATATTAAAGGGAAATTAAAAATTCCTTGTTCTGCTAAATGAAATTTAACTGGACCTATATCAAATTTTATTACTGCTATTAAAGAAATGGATGTTAATAATAAAAAATAAATCGATATTAATACTTTACTTGCTCTACTATTTTTGAGTTTTATAAATTCTATTTGAAGTAATCGTAACATATTTTTGTTGGTTTGTATATTGTTAATTTGTCTTTTTATGGTTATTAAACTACCATACGAGATAATAAAAATTAACTATTCGATTTTATTTGTTAGTGCTAAAAATTGATTTTCTAAACTTGGTTTTCGTTTTACTAAATGGGTTAATACAAATCCATTTTCGAAAGCGAGTTTATTTATTTGCGCTGTAGATATGTCTGCTATTAATGTTGCTACAATCTTATTTTTTTCTTTCTTAACGGAAGATATTCCTTTATAATTTAAAAGAATTTCTATTAATTTATCATTATTTTCACATGCAGTATCTATCCAACCAAATGATGCGGTCATTTCATCTACTTTTCCTTCGTATAACTTTATTCCTTTTCTAATTATTACTACGTGCGAACATACTTTTTCGACCTCATCTAATAAATGCGATGCTAATAAAATAGTTGTTCCTTTACTTGCTATATCACTAATAATTTCACGTATTTCATGTATTCCTTGTGGATCTAGTCCATTTGTTGGTTCGTCTAATATTAATATTTCTGGATCATTTAGTAAAGCAGATGCTATTGCCAAACGTTGTTTCATTCCCAACGAAAAGGTTTTAAACTTACTGTTTCTACGTTCTATAAGATTTACTGCTTTTAGTTTTTCCTCTATTTTTTCAGTAGAAATCTCTTTTATTTTACATACCAATCTTAAATTTTCATGAGCGCTCATATTTGGATAAAAATTTGGTCGCTCTATAATTGCGCCTACTTTTTTGAGTGCTTCGTGTGTAGATATTGCGCCATTAAACCAGCTAAATGCTCCTGCTGTTTTATTAACCACATTTAAAATAATACCAAGTGTTGTCGATTTACCACTACCATTTGGTCCCAATATCCCATAAACTCTTCCTTTTTTTATTTCAAACGAAAGATTATTTACTGCATGTACTTTTCCATATTTTTTATGGAGATTTTTTATTGTAAGAATTGTTTCCAATATAGAAAATTTTTGTTTCTAATACGACGCTTTATTTTATACATTGTTACAATTTTAGCAAAAAAAAATCCTACTATTCAAAATAGTAGGACTTGTTTTAATGATATAGATTATCTTAATGCTTTACCTTTTTTATCGTAAAAACGATAATTCAGATATTGGTACGCATCTCTTGGTAATATTTTTATCCATTTCTTATATTGCAAAAACCATTTTTGCTGTATGGATGGAAATCCTTTTTGCAGGTAAGCTGCAATAAAAGGATGTAAATTTAAAACTAAACCATTGTATTTTGGATGACTTATTAAACGATTTAAACTATGTTCAATTTTATCAATTAATACTATTGGCGCTTCAACCGTTCCGTTTTGATTTGGATTTGGTTCTCGTGTTTTAATTTCTCGTTCTTGACGAACTCGTTGTCTTGTAATTTGGACTAATCCAAACTTGCTTGGCGGTAAAATCTTATGTTTTGTTCTACTAAATTGCATCTCTTTTTTTAAATGTTCAAAGAGTTTATTTCTATGATCTGAAATGTGCATATCAATAAAATCGACCACAATAATTCCTCCCATATCTCGTAATTGTAATTGACGAGCAATCTCTGTTGCTGCTATTATATTTACTTCTAGCGCAGTGTCTGCTTGAGAGTTACCTCTAGTTGATCGATTACCGCTATTTACATCTATTACATGCAATGCTTCGGTATGTTCGATAACAAGATATGCTCCTTTTTGCATGGAGACTGTTCTTCCAAATGCTGTTTTTATTTGGCGTTCTATACCAAATTTTTCAAAAATTGGAACATTGGATTTGTAATGTTTTACTATGGAAGCTTTTTTGGGTTCAATTCTTTCTAAATATTCTTTTAACTCGCTCACCAAATCTTTATTATCTGATAAAATTCGAGTAAATGAATCATTAAAAATATCTCGTAAAATGGAGGAAGCTCTATTCATTTCAGAAAGTACTTTAACTGGTACTTTTGCATTCTGAGTTGCTATCTTTTCGCAAAGTTCTGTCCATTTATTTAACGAATGTTGTAAATCTTTATCTAAGTCTGCTACCTTTATATTTTCGGCAACGGTTCGTAATATTACTCCAAAACCTTTTGGTTTTATACTTCTTACCAATCTTTTTAAACGTTCTTTTTCGGTTTTACTTCCTATTTTTTGCGAAACTGAAATTCGTTCCGAAAAAGGCACTAATACCAAGTAACGCCCTGCTATTGAAAGTTCGGAACTTATTCTTGGTCCTTTTGTAGAAATTGGTTCTTTTACGACTTGTACTAGTATTTTTTGCCCTGCTTTAATTACTTTTTCGATATTTCCATTTTTATCAATATCTTTTTCAAGTTTAAAATTCTTCAACAAATAATCTTTATTTTTTCCAGACTGTATTTGTTTCATAAATTTTTGCAGAGACAATAATTTAGGCCCTAAATCATGATAATGTAAAAAAGCATCTTTTTCGCTTCCTACATCTACAAATGACGCATTTAATCCGTTTAATGTTTTTTTTACTTTGGCAAGGAATATATCGCCAACAGCAAATTTATTATCGTTACTATCTTTATGTAGCTCTATTAATTTACCATCTTTTAATAAAGCAAAATCTATATCAGAGGAATTGGATCTTATAATTAATTCTGTGTTCACTCTGTATCTTTGTTGTACCAATCAGTTTATTTAACTGAAAGGAAAGTTAATATTATATATAATGTATGTACAAACGAAACTTGAAATTTATCAAATTTCTATTTCAATGAACTTAAAAAACAAAATTAGATGCGTGAATATTCACGCATCTAATTTATTTTTTGTTTTTGTGACGATTAGCTCTACTACGTTTTTTACGTTTGTGAGTAGCTATCTTACTACGCTTTCTTTTTTTACCACTTGGCATATTCTGTAATTTTAATGATTATTTTATTATTTTACTTTTACTTTAGACTTTACGCCTTCAACAAAAACTTTTGCTGGTTTAAAAGCTGGTATATTATGTGCTGGTATTTTTATTGTTGTGTTTTTTGTAATATTTCTTCCCGTTTTTTCTGCTCTTTTCTTAACTATAAAACTTCCAAAACCTCTTAGGTAAACATTCGTACCACTTTCTAAAGCTTCTTTTACTTCAACCATTAAATCTTCAACTACTCTTAAAACATCCGCTTTCTCTAAACCAGATTTTTCAGCAATATTTGATACAATCTCTGCTTTTGTCATTTTTTAATATTTATTCAGTTATTAATTTGTTTATTTTTAAGTTTGCAAATATAAACTTTTTTAATTTATCTCATCGGCTAATTAATTAAATTTTAATCGAATAAATTTTATTATTTAAAAAATTCATGGACTTTTCAACAAAATTAACGAATTGGTATCTAAAAAATAAACGTAAATTCCCTTGGAGAAACACAAAAGTCCCATATTACATTTGGCTTTCTGAGATTATCTTACAACAAACAAAAACAAGTCAGGGCTTACCTTATTATATAAAGTTTATTACTCACTTTCCAAAGATTGAAGATTTGGCAAGTGCAAAAGAATCTGAAATTTTAAAATTATGGCAAGGTCTAGGGTATTATTCAAGAGCTAGAAATCTACATTTTAGCGCCAAATATATAGTAAACGAATTACATGGTAAATTTCCTAAAAATTATAAAGATTTACTTTTATTAAAAGGTGTAGGCGATTATACGGCTTCTGCTATTGCCTCGATTTGCTACAATGAAAATTGTGCCGTAGTTGATGGAAATGTTTATCGTGTTTTGGCTAGATATTTCGGAATTATAACTCCTATAAATTCTTCTAAAGGCATCAAGGAATTTAAACTTTTAGCACAAGCAATACTCCCAAATACTAATTTTGGAATCTACAATCAAGCTATAATGGATTTTGGCGCTACCATTTGTAGTCCAAAAAAACCAAATTGTGTTGCTTGTATCTTTAAGGATAGCTGTGTTGCTTTACAAAAAAAATCTGTTCATAATTTACCTATAAAAACTTCGAAAACTAAAATTAAACATCGTTTTTTTAATTATTTAGTAATACTTTCAAAAAACGAACAAATTATTTTAAACAAAAGGACTGGAAAAGGTATTTGGCAAAATTTATACGAATTTCCTTTAATAGAATTCAAAACTGAAATTGAACTAAACCAACTAATTACTTCGTCAAAATTTAATTCTTTATTTAAGAATCGAACCAAATATACGATACAGCTATTCAATCCAAAAGAGATACTTCATAAGTTATCTCATCAACATTTACATACCAAATTTTGGGTTATAAAAACCAATATTAGTTTTAAAAATTCCATATCGATTCAAGATCTAAAAAAATATGCTGTACCAACACTTATTGATAATTTTATTTCAGAATTTGAATTTTAATTTCTTTTTTTAGTACATTTGAATATTATATTAAAACAATGGCAGGTACGCTTAATAAAGTAATGTTAATTGGTCATCTAGGAGATGTCGTTAAAATGCACTATTTTGATGGTGGTAATTGCATTGGTAGATTCTCAATTGCAACAAATGAGACTTACACAAACAAATCTACTGGAGAAAGAGTTACCACAACCGAATGGCACAATTTAGTTGTACGTAATAAACTTGCCGAAATCTGCGAAAAATATCTTAGTAAGGGCGATAAAATTTATGCTGAGGGGCGACTAAAAACGCGTCAATGGCAAGACGAAAGTAACACTAAAAGATATACTACCGAAATACAAATAACCGAATTAAAATTTTTAACTACTAAAAAAGAATCAAATGCTATTGTCCAAAAAAATGACAATAACAACTCTAAATCAGCAATAAAAACTGACATCAAAGAGGAAGATGATTTACCATTTTAAACCCTAAATTACAGTCATTGGATCCAGAACCCATAAGCATACTCATCCCAATTATTATCAACTGGCAGATTCCTGTTGAAATTGCAACTCTATTTCTTTTACTAATCTCTTCTGCTCTAATTTCTGGTACAGAAATTGCTTTTTTTTCACTTAGCAAACATCAAATTGAAAATGCTGTTCATGCTAAAAAAAAGAATATTAGCATCGTTACCGAACAATTAAAAAAACCAAAAAAACTATTAGCAACCATACTTATAGCAAATAACTTTATAAATATTTTATTTATTATTATTTTTACCTATGTAAGCGATTATTTTTTTGGAAATATACAATCTACCTATATTAAGTTTTTATTAGAAGTTGTATTTGTTACCTTTTTAATATTATTATTTGGCGAAGTACTACCAAAGGTTTATGCCAATAGAAATGCCATGAAAATGTCCCTTTTTATGGCAAAACCAATTAAAATATTAAATTCATTTTTCTCTTTTTTAAGTATTCCATTAATGAGTTTGACCAATATTGTAGAAAGAAAATTACGAAAAAAACAATCTGACATTTCGGTAGAAACATTATCTGAAGCTCTAAAATTAACTTCGAATGATACTACGTATGAAGAGAAAAAAATATTAGAAGGAATTGTAAATTTTGGCAACACAGAAACCATTCAAGTAATGTGTCCTAGAATTGATGTCTTTGCTTTATCGAATGAAGAGTCTTTTGAAAAAGTTCTTAAAAAAATTACTGCAAAAGGACATTCTAGAATCCCTATATACTCCGAAAATATTGATAATATTCTAGGCATCTTATATACCAAAGATTTATTAAAATATGTACACAAAAAAACGTTTGAATGGCAAACGCTACTCCGAGACGCTTTTTTTGTTCCCGAAAATAAAAAACTGGATGATTTACTCAAAGAGTTTAAAGATAAAAAAAATCATTTAGCGATTGTTGTTGATGAATACGGTGGTACATCTGGAATCGTAACTCTAGAAGATGTTATCGAAGAAATTGTTGGCGACATAAATGACGAATACGATGAAGATGATATTTCTTTTTCTAAAATTGATGATAAAAACTATGTTTTTGATGCAAAAATTTCACTAAAAGATTTTTATAAAATAATAGAGGTAGACGAAACTGAATTTGAAAACAGAAAAGGAGAATCTGAAACTCTTGCTGGTTTTATTCTAGAAATCCATGAACGATTCCCTAAAAAAAATGACACAATAAAATTTAACAACCTTACGTTTACTATTGAATCATTCGATAAAATGAGAATCAAACAAATAAAAGTGACCATCCATTGAAAAGTAAAAATTTACACTTTAAAATTACACTTGGACTATTAATAATTAGTAGTCTTTTAAATTCTTGTAAAGAGGATACCTTGCCTAAACCAAAAGCTTTTTTACGACTAGAGTACCCTAGTAGCAATTATCAATTAACACAAACCGTACCTTATCAATTTGAAACTTCAAAGAAAGCCACCATTTTAGTAAATAATAAATATTGGATGAAAATTAAATATCCAAAATTAAATGCATCTATTGATATAACATATAGACCTGTAAAAAATAATATTTTAGAATTATTACTTGAAGCTGAAAAATTAACGACAAAACATGCTGTTAAAGCAGATGCAATTTATGGCGAAGTCTTCGAGGATAACATAAACAAAGTGTACGGAAAATTAAATAATGTTACTGGTAATGCCGCCTCTCCTCTACAATTTCATGTTACAGATAGTGTGCATCATTTTATTACAGGTGCAATTTACTTTAACACACAACCAAATTACGATTCCATTTATCCAGCCATAAAGTACCTTGAAAAAGATTTGATTCATCTTATGAGTACGACTAGGTTTTCAACTAATTGAATTATAACGTATTAATAATATAGGTGTCTGTATAGGTGTCTAAATTGAGAGTTCTTTTTGTTTAAAATATATTGCATATATCTATCCAAAAGGCAGATTTAGTAAAATATAGATCATTTCTTCTATTTTAGCCTTGAAAATAAATTTATTTAAAGGTAAGTTACAGAACCAATCGGATATATCTTCTAAATGATACCAATTCAATTTTGAAATGCGCTAAATAGATTTAAAATTATAATTTGTATATAAAAACAAAGCTACCAAAATAGTATTGGTAGCTTTGGCATTAATAAACTAATAGTTCCCCTTATTTGTAACAGAAATTAATTTCTATAAATTATGAAACAAATTTAAAATAATTTATTCGTTTAAAAAATACCTAATTGTAGGTATTTTTTGAACTATTATATTATTCAAGCTTAAAAGCTAAAATCGGTATTCTATTTTTACCAAAATATATCTAGGTAATAATTTATAAGTTGCTGTATAAGTACTTACGTCATTTGCTGAATAAATTTTATAAGTATTGGTATTAAATAAATTTTTAGCTGATAAAGAAAAATTTATTTTATTTTTTTTTATCATATAATTTGCTTCAAAATCGGCAAAATAATACGTATTATTTGTAGGCTCAATATTTCCAAAATAGTAACGTTCTGTTTGTAATTGTATATTAATTTTTTTATTTAGGCTATAAGTTAAATCTAAAAAAGATAGATTATTTGTAAATGAATTATTTATAGTGGTTTTTACTTTGCTATCTGTCCATTTTGTACCTAGATGATAGTTAAATGAACCTTTAAATCCAGAACGTAATTCTAATCCATACGTATAATTTGTATATTGTACTTCTTGTAAAACTTGATTAACGCTATTTTTATAATTTGACTTTGACATTCCAAAATTAAATTTTAAATTAGACGATAGCACTTTTATATATCTATCGAAATTAGAAGTAATACTTAATATGTTTCTATCCTTAATTATTATTTTTTCTTTTTGAAAATAATTTGGAGTAAGCGTTGAACTATTTGCTAAAAAATCGTGATTTTTATTATAAAAAACAAAAACATTTGCAAAAAATTTATCACTCCAATTTCCTAATTGATAGTTAAATGTAGTAGTAGATTCATTTAATTGATTAAACTCTCCCCTACCCTTAGAAATTGCATTAAAACTAGTTAATATAATATTATTTGAAACATCTAATAAGGTTGTATTTGTCGTATTGTTTGCATAAGACAAAAGCATTTTATTTTTTTTATTCAGCTCCCATTGAAAACTAAGCTTTGGATTAATAAAAAATGGCTGCTGTTTGTTATTAAATGCCAACTTATTAAATAATTGATGGAATTCAATTTTACCGTTTAGAGATACTTTTTTTAATTTAACTAAATAATCTGCTTTCATATACATATCATTAGATTGATATACAGTCGTTTTTTGATAATCTGTTGGCTTATCAATAACAATATTATTATCTTTCAGTAAAAATGATGTAGTGAGTTTGTCTTTTCTATATTTATTTCCAAATTTTAATTCTAATAGATTTCCATTTTTCTTTCTATCCATTAAATGGGATTCAAAACCTATAAATTGCATCTTATTTTCACTTTCTTGTTCTATATTATTTACATTATTTATTGCTGGAAATAATTCTTGAAAATAAAATTGATTGACTGTATAATTTTGTGGTATTTTTTCCGAAATATATCTTCCTGTTAATAGGAAAACTTTGTGTTTATTAAATTTATTAGTATAGGTTATTTTTTGATCAAAAAGAGCATTCCTAGTTTCTACCTTTTCGTTGGTTTGTATTTCATTAAAAATTAAATTGTTTTTATTATCTTCTTGCTTGTTATTGTATTTCGTAGTAAACTCTAACATTTTAGTTTTAGAAATATTATGTATCCAATCTATTTTTGCAAAACCAATAAACTTTTTCTTTCGCAAAACATTAGTTTCATTATTTGTGAAATTTATATTGTTTAAGCTAAAACGTCTTGTACTATTTCTAAAAAAATCATTTTCATCCCAATTAAAAAATCCGAGTGTTTTTAATTTTGTCTTTTTAGAAAGTTTAAAAATAGCATTTAACGATACTAATTTCGCATTATTAAAATTAGTCCTTGATTTTTTAAAATTCGGTGTAAAGCTATATAAATTTGCTAACTCATCTGCTTTTACATTATCTCCTATACTTGCAGGTTTATTTAAACTAAATGGGCGAATTAAATGATTTATATTCCCCGTAGCATCGTAACCTATATTATTTCCACCTGCGATAAAGTAATATTTATTTTTCTTGCCAAAACTCATTAAATTAGTTTGTAAACTATATCTGTCATTAAATGTAACATCATAGCCTAATTTAATGTTTCCAAACCAAGTATTTTTGGCTTTATCTTTTAAAACTAAGTTTAAAGCTATCTTATCACTATCTTCGATTCCTTTAAGTAATTTATTATGTGAATATTTTTGTAGAAGTTCTATTTTATCAATCTGACTAGGAGGCATATTTTTTGTTAGAATTTTATACCCTTTTTCAAAAAAATCATCGCCATCTATCATTATTTTCTCTACTTCTCGATTTCCAACCCTTACAGTTCCATCTATGTCTACAATAACTCCTGGTAATTTCTTTAACAAATCTTCAACTACTAATTCATTTCCTTTAGAAAAAGATTTAACATTAAAAATTACGATGTCTTTTTTTATCGTTATTGGTTTATTAGATTGAATAATAACTTCGTGTAATTCAAATGCTTTTTCTTTTAAAATTAGATTTTTAGTTATTATTTTTGTTTTATTGGTTATTTCAATATCTACTATAACAGTTTCGTAATTAATCGCAGAAATATGCAATGAAAATTTGCCAATTTTATCTATTTTTAATTGGTAATTTCCATCCTCATCAGAATAACCATAAGTTACTATTTTTTTTTTGTTTTGAGATTTAATGATAATATTTGTAAAACCAACTGGTTCTTTTTTATCATTTTTTAAACTCCCTAAAATTGTAGTTTGGCTATAAATAGTATTTGTTAATAATAATAATAATACTATAATAATATGTCTAAAAAATTTATTCTCTTTCAATGCCTTCGCTTGTATGTACTTTAACTTTTATTGTTACTCCTCTTTCTTGTTTGGATTCTAGTTTCTGTATAAAATCATCTATTTTTTTCTGTCGTGTTTTCTTTACATCTTCAAAAAGAATTATTTCTGTTGGTTTTACATCCATTTCTTCAACAAAAGGAATCGTTATTTTTTTTGTGGTAATATTTACTTCTTTATCCTCATCATATATTTCTAATATGAGTCCTGGTAAACCTTGAAATTTCCATGGTCCAAAACTACTTTTTATTGTTGGTGTATACCATGCTGTATAATTTCTACCTCTAAAAGAACTACTAGCTTTGTAACAGGTTATATTCCCTATTTTTTTGGTTTCTTCTAATAACTTCCATAAAAAAACTGGAGTAGATTCTTCTACCCAATCGTGTTTTTTTGAAGAGAAAAGACTGAGGTAATGATATAGCTTTCTCTTTTTTAAATCATTATAAACTACAAAAGTTGTAGTATCTACGGAAATAATATTTATGTTCCCATCATCATCTGTGGTTTCAGAAAATTCACGATTCATATTTTCGTAAGTAAAAATAGATTTAGAATTATTAAAAGTTAATTTTGTTTTATAATTCTTTAGTAAAAAAGACATGTTATATTCTATTTTTCCAACAGAATTATCTTGAGAATGAATAGCTAAAATCTGTACAGACAAGACTAAAAGTAATACGTATTTGATTTTCATATTGTAATTATTTTGAATCACTCTTTTAAATTAAAAGAGTGATTCTGTTTGTGTTTTTATAGTAAAGCTGTTAATTTTGCTTTCAATTTTTTTGCCATTTCATATACTTTTTTACAATCTCCCTTCACTGTTACCGAAATATAGTTTCTACCTGAACCAACAGAAACTGTTACAGTACATTCTACATCTGGATCTGCATTTGAAAAAGTAATAGTAATCTTTTCTAATTCATTTTTTGCAAACTGATTTGCTTCTGCTTCATTAGGAAATGTTTTTTCTAAAATTACCGTTTTATTTCCTATTGTATATTCTATCTTAACAGTTTTTTCATCATCATTAATTTTTTCTTTTGCAAAAGAATTATTTGTACTTAAGAATGTCATTAATAAAATAATTACGGATACTGATACTTGTTTTAAATTTTTCATTATATAAAATTTAGTTTGTGAAATGTTGGTTTATTTTAATCCAACAATATATTTATTTATTCCTTATGATGTCTTCGGATACATCTGCCATCACAATTACAAACTAAACGCTGCTAATATGAATCATTTTTTATATATTTGCAACTGTTAACTGTAAAAGTTTGACAATTCTTACAATTAAGACGCTTTAACCTAGTTAAAGCGTCTTTTTACTATTACAATGCTAACAAAGGGGGCAATTTTGATTGCAATAGTTTTTTTTAAAATAGCTAAGTCATTTTTTTTTAGTTTAATTGATTAATATTTTTTTTATCGTATTTTCCCACTCCAATTACAGTATTTTAATCGAAAAATTTATACTTAATAAATCCTATTAAATAAATTATTATAAAAAATAATGGTATAAATAGATTAACTAATATGCTACCGTTAAAATTTTCAAATTCATTTTTTACAATACTAGAAACAATCATATATGTAAATGCAATTAATAAAAAAAATGCCCAAAATAAAATAAAGCAATTATATAGTTTTTCCTTTTTTATAATAATTATTTCTGTATTTAATTGCTCTTTCATATTATATAGTTTGTAACTTTCGATTGTTCAAATATACAGACAAAGCTTACTTTCTTCCAAACGAAGTAAGTCGACTTTTATAAAAAAAGACACGTAATTTATAAAAATCGACAAAGTAAAATATTTCTATTTTCCTTATAAATAAAGAGATTCAAAGTATTTAATTGGATACTATAAATAAAACTATAATTTATCGTTATATAAAATACTATATTTGTCATTAACGAATATTATCATCTTTTCTGTGAAAAAAACTGCACGTAGATACCAACATTTTAATTCCTATTGTTTAAGAAATCCATTATTTCCTTTTTCGTTCTATGAACAATTAACTAAAAATAATAACATAGATTTTAAGCAATTAAAATTTATTTGGAAAAATAAAACAATGCAAGAAGCTCTATTTTTAGCATCGCCATTTCTTTATACAGAAATAGATAAAATGCTAAAAAAAAATAAAATAGAACACACTCCTAAGGCAAAAAAAATACAACTTGCCTTTTTAAAGTATTTAAGCAGAATGTCTTCTCGCTGTACGCCTTTTGGCTTATTTGCAGGATGTAGTGTTGGCGTCCTATCCGAAAAAACAAATATAACGTTAGTAGATTATTTGAAATTTAATCGTCAAACAAGATTTGATATGAATTTTTTGGTAGCATTAGCCTTACAACTTACCAATAAGCCAACTATAAAAAAGCAGTTATTATTTTATCCAAATACAAGTCTGTATAAGGCAGGAAATCATTTGCGTTATATAGAATATAAATATAAAGATAATCGACGAATACACAACTTAGAAGCTGTTAGTAATACCGACTATTTAGATAAAATAGTACATCTTGCTAAAACTGGCAAAAAATTAAGCGAATTAGCAGATAGTTTAGTTTCCGAAGAAATTACAAAAAAGGAAGCTACGCATTTTATAGATAGCTTGGTAGAAAATCAATTATTAGTGAGTACCTTAGAACCAACCGTAAGCGGAGGCGATTTTTTACAACAAATAATAGTTACGTTAGCGCAATTAAAAGGAGTGAAAAAATTGGTAGATAAATTACAAAATTTAGCCTTACAACTTTCCGAAATAGATACAAAATTAGGTAATTCGGTTACTAAATACTATAAAATTAAAGATGTTATAAAAGAATTAGAAACAGAATTTGAGTTAAAATATCTATTTCAAACGGATTTGTTTTCTCAAACAAATGCAAACACCTTAAATTACAACATCCTTAAAAAAGCAAAAGAAGGTCTTATTTTACTGAATAAAATCTCTGTCCTAAACAAAAAAACAAACCTAAATAGTTTTAAAATAGCTTTCGTAAAACGATACGAACAAGAAGAAATTCCACTAACTTTAGCTTTGGATATTGAAATGGGAATTGGTTACTTACAATATGGGATATTAGCAGACGATACACCAATTTTAGATGATTTAACACTGCCACAAGGAGAGAGTGAACAAAGTTTGAGTTGGAATAAAACCCAAAATTTACTACATAAAAAGTTACTTGAGAACAACAATAAATATATACTAGAATTAAAAGAAGAAGATTTTAAAGATTTTGAAGAAGACTGGACAAATTTATCGGATACAATTTCTACACTTGCCGAAGTTTTAGTAATAGATGGTATAGAAACCGTATTTATGAATTCTGTAAGTGGCTCTAGTGCTGCAAATTTGTTAGGTCGTTTTGCCGATGGTAACGAAAGTATACATCAATTAGTAAAAGAAATTGTAGAAAAGGAACAACAATTGCAACCTAATAAAATTTTAGCCGAAATCGTTCATTTACCACAAGCAAGAACAGGTAATATTTTAAAGCGACCACAATTTAGAGAATATGAAATTCCATATTTAGCAAAATCGACAGTTAAGCCTAAACACCAATTAGATATTAACGATTTAATGGTTTCGGTACAAAATGATACGATTGTACTCCGTTCTAAAAAATACAATAAAGAAGTAATTCCACATTTAACCAATGCGCATAATTACAGCAATGGTTTGCCTATTTATCATTTTTTATGTGATTTACAAACACAAAATAAACGCAGTCTGTATTTCTCTTGGGGAAATGCTGCTATGAATCAATCTTTTTTACCTAGAGTTGTATATAAAGATGTTATATTCTCTAAAGCAAACTGGATTATTAATAAAGAAGATCTAATCCCTTTTAAAAAGATAACAGACAATATAGTATTGTTACAAAAAATAAACAGATGGAGAAAGGATTTAAAGATGCCTAAATACGTGCAGTTTTTAGAATCGGATAATACCTTGCTAATAAATTTGACAAATAGCACGAGTATAAAAATGTTTTTGCAAAGTATAAAAAACAGAACTAAAATTATTTTAGAAGAATTTTTATTTGCAAAAGATGGTATGGTAAAAAGTAAGGAAGGCTACTATACAAATCAAGTAGTATTATCCTTTTATAAGGTCTAAATTTATGATTAAGAAAAAATTTATTATTGGCGAAGAGTGGTTGTACTACAAAATATATTGTGGTGCAAAAACAGCAGATTTACTATTGACCAAACAAATTAAACCTTTGGTGATTTTTTTATTACAACAAAACTATATCGACAAATGGTTTTTTATTCGGTATAACGATTCTGACCACCATCTAAGAATTCGTTTTCATCTTAGTAATTTACAACATATCGGTTTCATTATAACACAAGTTAAAGAAGTTTTAAGTCCACTAATAGAAAACAGAAGTATTCATAAAATAGAAACTGCCACATATAATAGAGAATTAAAACGTTATGGAGCAGATACTATTGTACAAGCCGAAACACTCTTTTTTAACGATAGTATGTTAATTTTAGAAGCATTAGAATTAATAAAAGACGAAGATACCTTGTTAAAATTTGTACTAAAAAATACCATGGACTTATTGGAGAATTGTAATTTAGACGATACACAAAAACTACAATTTGTAAAAGAACAAATGGAGGCTTTTAAAGTCGAATTTCATGTAAATAAAAAATCAAACAAGCAGTTAACAGAAAAATACAGAAACAGGAAACAAGAAATAGAGGTGTTTTTAGAGAACACTACAAAACAAAAAGAACATAAACCATTACATCAGTTTTTAAAAAACAAAAATAAAAGAGATAAGCAGGTATTAGGTAAAATACTAATGTCTAAAAACGTGTCTATTACCAATAAAATGAGTAGTTTTGTACATATGAGCATAAATCGAAGCTTTAGAACAAAGCAGCGTTTGTACGAAATGTTATGTTATGATTTTTTAGTACGATATTATAAAACAAAAATTGCGAAGGCTAAATATTTACAATGAAATTAAAATTTTTATATGTATGTATTGTGTTTTTTACTACAATACATGTTAAGGGGCAAAACAAAGATTTTATTATTCCAGATTCTTTAAAAGAGAAAAGCTTTAAAGAATTAAGGGATGCTTTTTTCGATAATGATACTAAAATTGAAATTGCCAAAATTTATGGGAATTCGTATTTGCAAAAAGGTAAGGATATTAATAATACCGATACTATTGCAGAAGGTTACCACATGTTGGCATATCTAGAAGAAGATTTTAAAATTGCCTATTTTGATAGTATTATTAATTTAAAATACAATAAAATTAATAAAAGATACCCTACAACAGCTTTTTGGGAAAAAGGAGCAGTTTTGAGTAACTATAATACCAAACTAGCTTTAGAAAATTATCTTTTAGGAATAGAAGCCGCTAAAAAAAGTAACAATATTCATTTTGAACAAGCAATAGAATATAATATAGGTTTACTTAAAAGTCTGATTGGAGAAAATAAAGATGCATTACGTATTTTTAAAAAATGTTATCAATTTAGGATAGACTATGATTATCAAAAAAGAAACAATAATGATTTTTTAAATACATTATTTGGATTAGCGGATGCTTTTCGAAGAAATAATATACTAGACTCCGCATCTTACTATAATAAAATGGGAGCAAAAGATGCTTATTTGCATAAAAATACAAGAATGAAAACTTATTTCATCTTAAATGAAGGAGCAAATAAGTATATAATGGGTAATGATGATAATACTGCAATAGATAGTATTCAAAAAGCTATACCCTTATTAAAAGAAATTAAAGATTCATATAATTTAGGTATTGCATATTTTTATTTAGGCGAATTATATTTTAAAGAAAATAAAAAAGATTTAGGAGTACAATATTTACAAAAAATGGATTCCATTATCCAAAAAACAACTTATTTAATGCCTGAAGAACGTAAAGGGTATGAAACCTTAATTCGCATTTATAAAAATAAGAAGAATATAAAAAAGCAGTTATTTTATACCGAAAGGTTGATACAAGCAGATAGTTTATTAAAAAGTTATCATCAAAATTTAAGTAAAGATTTGGCTTTAGAATACGATATTCCAAAACTAATACATAAAAAGGAAATCCTAATTAACACCTTAAAAAAAGATGCAAAAAAAAATACCACGTATATCTTTGGAGTATTAATTGTATTATTTATAATGTTATTTGCTTTTTTATTTAATTTAAAAAAACAACGTGTTTTAAAAACTAAATTTAAGGCATTGGTTAGCAAATTAGAAACAAAAAAACAGCTTCCTACACCAATACAAAAAAAAGAACCACTACAAACAGATTTGTCCAAAGACATTGTAGAAATTTTACTAACAAAATTAGTGCAATTTGAAAAAGATTTGGGTTTTTTAGAACAAAAACTAACTTTAACCAAATTAGCCAAAAAGATAGAAACCAATAGCAGCTATTTATCTAAAGTAATCAATCAACATAAAGAACAAACCTTTAGTGTATATCTAGCAGATTTACGTGTTAATTATGCCATGGTACAATTAAAAGAAAATAAAGTACTACGAAAGTATACCGTCAAAGCAATTGCAAAGGAGTTTGGCTTTAATACTGCCGAATCTTTTTCTACGGCATTTCATAAAAAAACAGGAATTTATCCTTCCTATTTTATAAAACAATTAAAAAAACAAAATATATAAACTATTATAAATTAACTGTGTACTGCTCGAAATTTATAAATACCGACTACTAAACCTTAAAAAACAATCATTTACAACACATATTTATCTACATTTGAAACATTATTAATTTTAAAATTCATTATTATGAAAAAACAAAAAAAACAAAACTCCTTAAGTTTAAATAAATTTAGAATTGCATCTATTGATAATTCTATGAAAAGTAAAATTTTTGGAGGAACAGGAACAGATAATGTTACTGATACGAAAGGTGATGGTAGTAAGCTTTGTAAAAGCAAAGAAGTAGATGACAATACAATGTGTATTAAAGATAAAGGCTTAGAGAAACCGAAACCTTGATTCATTTCCTTCTCTGGATATTCTAAAATAATGAACATTAAGTTAAAAATATATTTTTAGCTTAATGCTTTCATAAAATAAAAAGTATAAAATTAACTTCTATTAAAAATAGTATGTATTCAATATCTAATCGTTTTATCGTTCTTTTTTTTATTCTTTTACTTGTTAACTGTAAATCTTCTCAACATTTTATTAAAAATAATTTTACAAAGAGTATTAGTAAAAAATTAAGTCAAGAACAATTAAAATCATGGCAACATAAAGACATTATCTCAGATTCAATTTTTGGTATTAGCTTAGATAAAACGTATACAGAATTGATTAAAAATAAAAAAGGAAAAGAAATTATTGTGGCAGTTATTGATACACAAGTAGATTTGAATCATGAAGATTTAAAAAACTCTTTTTGGTTAAATAAAGATGAAATTCCAAATAATAATATTGATGACGATAATAATGGATATATAGACGATGTACATGGTTGGAATTTTTTAGGAAACTCAAAAGGAGAAAGTCTTCCTAGAACTAATTTTGAATATGTTAGGGTAGTAAAAAAATACAAGGATATTTATAAAAATAATGTGTGCGATTCCATTTATGATACCAAATGTAAAACCTATAAAAAAGCACTTAAAATATATACCTATGAATTAAAAAGGGTAAAACATAATTACCTGATGTTTACAAATTGGCAAATACGATATAATAATACAAAAAAGGTATTAAAACCTTTCTTTCCAAAAGAGAATTATACCCTAAAAGTATTAAATGAAATTAAAACGACAGATACCATTATTTTAAAAGAAATTAAAAATATGAGAAATCATATTAATTGGAAGCAAAGTGACGAATGGTCTAAGAAAGAAACAGCAAAAGAAAAAAGATATATAGATTATTATCTTAATATTAATCTTAATAATCGACAAAAAATAGTTGGAGATAATCCGTACGATATAACAAATACAAATTATGGTTTTCATAATATTACTATCAATAAAGGTGACTTGGTAAGTCATTCTACTTATGTTACTGGCATAATAAATGCCAATAGAAATAATAGCATTGGTATTAAAGGTGTTTCCAATCGTATTAAAATAATGCCGATAGTAGTTTCAACTCGTGGCGATGAATACGATAAAGACATTGCATTAGCAATACGTTATGCGGTTGACAATGGCGTACAAATAATTAACATGAGTTCTAGCAAAGATTTTTCTATAAATCCTAAATGGGTTAAAAACGCTTTAAAATATGCAGAGAAACACAATGTTTTATTTGTGAATTCTGCAAGTAATGACAATAACAATACAGATATTATTACTACTTTCCCTAACGATATTGATAATAATGGAAAGGAAATTGTAAGTAATTTTATTAATGTAGGAGCATCAACTTACCAAGTAAATAAATACTTAGTAGCTCCTTTTTCAAATTATGGTAAAAAAAATGTAGATATTTTTGCTCCTGGCAATGATATTTTTACTACCAAGATAAACAACACTTATAAATTTGTTGGTGGCACTTCTTATTCTGCTCCTATTGTTTCAGGTGTTGCTGCGCTAATTTGGTCGCATTACCCAAAATTAA
Organism: Flavobacteriaceae bacterium; assembly: GCA_026988355.1. Taxonomy (GTDB): domain Bacteria; phylum Bacteroidota; class Bacteroidia; order Flavobacteriales; family Flavobacteriaceae; genus S010-17. The sequence goes on along the minus strand of JALSLK010000023.1, from coordinate 13,438 downwards.
AAGCATACGAAGTCAAAGAAATTATTTTAACATCTGGTGTTTCTTACGATATGGATGTTATATTACCTGCTGGTTATCAAAGTGAGAAAGAAAAACTAGTACCGTTTAAAAGTTTATCCAAATCTGGTAAAATAGTAAATGCTTATAATGCATTACTACTTGCTAAGCATTATAAAAAATGGAAAAAAGGAAAGTGGAAAATGAAAAAATAAAATTTGGAAATAAGAAAAATAATTATATCGCACCTTTTTATATTATTACTTATTAGTTGTTCTACAAAACAGTTAATTACTACTAATTTAAACGTAATAAACAAAAAATTAAGCCAAGAACAATTAAAATCATGGCAACATAAAGATCTTATCTCAGATTCAATTCCTGGCATTAGCTTAGATAAAGCCTATCAGGAATTGATTAAAAATAAAAAAGGAAAAGACATTATTGTGGCTGTTATTGATATGCAACTTGATATTAATCATGAAGAATTAAACCAATCAATTTGGAAGAATAAGAAAGAAATTCCAAACAATAATATTGATGACGATAATAATGGATATATAGACGATATACATGGCTGGAATTTTTTAGGAAACTCAAAAGGAGAAAGTGTTTATGAATCAAATTTTGAATATGTAAGAATAGTTCGGAACTATAATTCATTTATAAAAACAAATAACAATAAAATAATTTTGGAAGATAATAATAAATATATTATCTATAAAAAAGCAGATTCTATTTTACAAGTTAATTTAAAAGAATATAAAAATGAAGTAGCTTACTATAAGAAATATAAAATCAGATTTAATAATTGGAAATTAGAACTCAAAAAATATTTTCCAAATGAGAAGTACACAATAAAAAAATTAAAATCCATTAAGACTAATAATAATAAAACACAAGATGCAATTAATAAAATAACACATAGCTTGAAATATGATTTGATGGATCGATGGATTGATAAAACAATAAAAAATAACCAACGATATTTAGATTTTTATCTAAATATTAATTATAATGACAGAGAACTAATAGGTGATGATGAAAATAATATAGAAGATACAAATTATGGTTTTCATAATGTAGGAATTAACCAAAATTTAAAAACCTATCATGCAACTTATGTTACTGGTCTATTATCTGCAAATCGAAACAATAAAATTGGTATTAATGGTATTTCCAATAATATTAAAATAATGCCTATTGTAGTAGCTAGTAATGGAGATGAAAATGATAAAGATATTGCATTAGCAATACGTTATGCCGTTAATAATGGTGCAAAAATAATAAATATGAGTTTTGGAAAGGCTTTTTCAACTAATAAAGTATGGGTAACCGAAGCCTTAAAACATGCTGAAAAACATAATGTTTTATGTGTACATTCCGCTGGTAATGAATTTCAAAATATTGATATTGTTAATGATTATCCTAATGATATTGATGGAAATAACAAAGAAATATTAAACAACTTTATTGTTGTAGGTGCATCTACTCGTCATGTTAATAACAAATTAGTTTCTGATTTTTCTAATTATGGAAGAAATAATGTAGATATTTTTGCGCCAGGAGAAACAATTTATACAACAAAAATTAATAACACCTACAAATTTAAAAGTGGCACATCAATGGCGACACCTTTAGTTTCTGGTATAGCAGCATTAATTTGGTTACAATACCCAAAATTAAAAGCACACGAAGTCAAAGAGATTATTTTAGAATCTGGTGTTTCTTACGATATAGATGTAGAATTACCTAGCTATGATGAAGAAAAAAAACTAGTACCGTTTAAAAGTTTATCCAAATCTGGTAAAATAGTAAATGCTTATAATGCATTACTACTTGCTAAGCATTATAAAAAATGGAAAAAAGGAAAGTGGAAAATAAAAAAATAAAATTTGAAAATAAGAAAAATAATTATATCGCACCTCTTTATATTGTTACTTATTAGTAGTTGCTCAACAAAACAGTTAATTGTTACTAATTTAAACGTAAAAAACAAAAAATTAAGTCAAGAACAATTAAAATCATGGCAGCATAAAGACATTATCTCAGATTCAATTTTTGGTATTAGCTTAGATAAAGCGTATCAAGAATTAATTAGAAATAAAAAAGGAAAAGAAATTATAGTAGCAGTTATTGATACACAAGTAGATTTGAATCATGAAGATTTAAAAAACTCTTTTTGGTTAAATAAAGACGAAATCCCAAATAATAATATAGATGACGATAATAATGGCTATATAGACGATGTGCATGGTTGGAATTTTATAGGAAACCTAAAAGGAGAAAGTCTTCCTAGAACTAATTTTGAATATGTTAGAGTAGTAAAAAAATATAGCGATATTTATAACAATTCTATGTGCGATTCTATATACGATTCTAAATGTAAAACCTACAAAAAAGCACTTAAAATATATACCTATGAATTAAAAAGGGTGAAACATAATTACCTGATGTTTACAAATTGGCAAATACGATATAATAATACAAAAAAGGTATTAAAACCTTTCTTTCCAAAAGGGAATTATACCCTAAAAGTATTAAATGAAATTAAAACGACAGATACCATTATTTTAAAAGAAATTAAAAATATGAGAAATCATATTAATTGGGAACAAAGTGACGAATGGTCTAAGAGAAATACAGCAAAAGAAAAAAAATATATAGATTATTATCTTAATATTAATCTTAATAATCGACAAAAAATAGTTGGCGATAATCCGTACGATATAAAAGACACAAATTATGGCTTTCATAATGTTACCAAAAATGAGAATCAAATAAACCATTCAAATCACTCTACTAAAGTTACTGGTATAATAAATGCCAATAGAAATAATGGTATTGGTATTAAAGGCATTTCCAATCGCATTAAAATAATGCCATTAGTAGTTTCAACATATGGAGATGAATACGATAAAGACATTGCTCTAGCAATACGTTATGCAGTTGATAATGGAGCACAAGTAATTAACATGAGTTCTAGTAAAGACTTTTCTACAAACCCAGAATGGGTTCAAAATGCTTTAAAATATGCCGAGAAACACAATGTTTTATTTATTAATTGTGCAAGTAATGAAAATAACAATACAGATGTTGATACTACTTTCCCTAACGATATTGATAATAATGGAGAAGAGATTGTAAGTAATTTTATTAATGTAGGAGCATCAACTTACCAAGTAAATAAATACTTAGTAGCTCCTTTTTCAAATTATGGTGAAAAAAATGTAGATATTTTTGCTCCTGGCAATGATATTTTTACTACCAAGATAAACAACACTTATAAATTTGTTGGTGGCACTTCTTATTCTGCCCCTATTGTTTCAGGTGTTGCAGCACTAATTTGGTCGCATTACCCAAAATTAAAAGCATACGAAGTCAAAGAAATTATTTTAGAGTCTGGTATTTCTTACGATATGGATGTTATATTACCTGCTGGTTATCAAAGTGAGAAAGAAACACTAGTACCGTTTAAAAGTTTATCTAAATCTGGTAAAATAGTAAATGCTTATAATGCATTGCTACTTGCTAGGCATTATAAAAAATGGAAAAAAGGAAAATGGAAAATGAAAAGTAATTAACAACCAAAACATGAAAAAAATTGTCTTAATAATATTTGTTATTTTTTATCAAAATTCATTTTCTCAAAAAATAATTTTACATGATAGCATCATTGAGCAATTGGAAATAATTACAAAAAAGGATGCTAAATATAGAGATCTAATTTTCTTAGAAAATAAAAAAATAAATAGCAAGAAAAAAATAGATAGCCTTTGGATATTACAATATGCATTAGATTTAGAAAACATACAAAAATTACTTAAAATTCTTAAAAAATATGGGTATGTAGATGCAGGAAATTCAAATGCAAAATTCCCTTTATTTGTTATTTTAATGCATACACCAATAGCATATAATAAAGAAGTATTTGAAATTGTTGAAAAAGAAAGAAAAAAAGGAAACATTGATTATGCTACATACGATATGATAGTATGGCATTTAAAAGATAGAAAAGGATTTCCGTTTAAACTAAACTACTATGCAAAAGATTCTATTAAGCAGTAAAATATTTGTAGATTTAATATTAAGTAACCGTTTTGGAAGTAAAAAATAAAAACATTAATTATAATGAATATAAAATATTTAACGATAAAGATTGTATTGTTTTCTAGTATTATACTGTTGGTTAGCTGTAAAAATTCTAAATATTCTTTGTCAAAAAAAACAAAAGAAAGTTTGACGGTATCCATAGATTCTATGTATGATTTAGACCAAAATATACGTCAATATTATAATCAATTAGATGCATCTTATGGTATTAAAAGAGGAACGAACTTAAAAAATAAAGGAATAACAAAAGGAACATATAAACTTTACAAAAAAGAAAAAGACAGTATTATTAAGGTAATGAAAAAAACAGATAATACAAATACTTTAAAGCTACTTAAAATAACGGATAAATACGGATTTCCTAGCAATGAAAGGTTAGGTACGTATAAAGCCAAAGCATATATGATATTTGTACATTCTGATATAAATAAATATGGAGAAAAAATTGAACATGTAATAAATACAGAAAATAAAGCCAATAGAATTTCAAAATATAAAAAGGCTTACATTTTTTGGCATTTACATGGAAGAAAAAAAATGCCTCCCATGAGAGGGAAAAATGGAGAGGTTATTTGGTAATAAATAGTAAGTTTTTAAAATTTAATTTAGCCTACAAAAATGAAACTTAAATGTCGAAAAAAAATATAAATCACTGATATTGATAAATATACATATTTTACATATTCAAAAAATACCTATAATTAGGTATTGTCAGAGATAGAAATAAGATATACTTTTATAATACTTAATTATACCTACTTTTTCAATGAAACATCTATATTTGTTTTTTTTAGCTTATAATATATCAATATTATCATATTCGCAATCTCAAGAGAGAGATATTAATAATTTTTTAGAATATTATCCAGAAAGACATAAAGCTTATGAATATTTTAAAGAGGAAAAATATGAACAAGCATATTTTTTACTAAAAAAACTATATGATAAGTACGGAACTGATATAGCTATTGAAGATAATTCTTATGTGACTTATGTGAGAGCAGCAGAGTTATCAAATCAATGCTTTTCAAGATTTAAAGCTGTTAAATTTTTAATTGAAAAATGTGGATATGATGATACGCCTCTAAAATATAAGAATCATGATTTATATGAAACTTATATAAAATCGGGCATAGATAAAGAATATATTGAGATTTTAAGAAAACGATATTTAAAAAAAATTAATATGTCTTTAAGAAAGCATATTATTAAAATGGTAGAAAGAGATCAATTATATAGAAGAGGATATAGAGGAAAAGATAAATTAAAAAAGTTAGATTCAATTGATGAAATTAATGAAAAATTATTGATTAAAGTTTTTGAAAAATATGGATACCCAAATCATAGAATGATTGGAAATTATTGGGTAGATGAAAAGCATGTAATGTTATCATCTGTTTTGAGACATACTAGTGATTCTATCAAAATTAATTATTTTTTACCAAAAATATATGATTTTATTAATAAAGGTGAAACAACACCTAAATTTTATAATTCAATGCTAATGCATTATAAAAAAAAACATCTAAATATTTGTGATAAGTTAAATACAATAAACATGAAATACAATTGAGAAAACCGAAATGCAATTGTTATAAAAAGAAGTTAGAGAGTAGGTTAAACAAATTTTATAATTATGAAAAAATTAATTTCAATTAAAGAGTTTAAGAAATTGAATTCAGATTCATCTCTTAAAAAAGGAGAAGTCTTATCTATTAGAGGAGGGGATGGGACGTGGAAACATGAAAGATTTCACACTAACGAGAGCAGTGGTTTTGGTCACTCCTCTGACCATGAAGATTGGTTTTATGGAGATGGAGGAAACAAAGGTCATGTTAAGGGTTCTGTAACATTTATAGATGCTGATGGTGTGCATCAAGAAGGTGTTTATAATTCATAATGATATTAATTTCTTCAGAGGCTAATGATTTTAGTACTAATGATGTAATAGATTGGTTATTATTTTATAACCGACCATTTAAAAGGATTAATTTAGAAGATGACTATAATATAAACTTTAATCTAAAAAAGATAATTATTAAGGTTAATGGTTCTATCATTGATGTAAATTTAATAAAAAGTTATTGGTATAGACGTGGTAAAATTAGCATAAAAAAAAGAGCAATAAATAATATTGATTTATTAAGAGAGTATAGTGTTGAAGAAGAAGAAACTCTTAATCAATATCTAAATAAAGTAATTGGAAACAAAAAATTAAATACTCATGATACAATTTTTTTAAACAAATTGATTGTTAGTGATTTAGCCTCTGAAGTTAATATGTTAGTTCCAAAATCATATCTTTTAGATAATAAACAAGATGTAGAAAAGATATTAATTAAGCACCCTATTATTACAAAAGGAATTTTACAATCAAATTCTTTTCAAAACAGAAAAAATAATGATTTATATATTTCATATACGAATAGAATAACAAAAAAAGATTTAAACAAAATTCCCAATACCTTTTTCCCTTCATTATTCCAGCAAGAAATTATTAAAAAATATGAGTTACGTGTATTTTTTTTAGAAAAGAGATTTTGGAGTATGGCTATTTTTTCACAATCTAATTCAAAAACTATGATAGATTTTAGAAGGTATGATAATAAGAAACCCTCTAGAACTGTACCATATATTTTATCCGATGAAATAAAAAGTAAATTATTGAAATTAACATCTCTTTTAAATATAAACTCAGGGTCTATTGATTTAATTGTTGAAAAGACAACAAATAATATATTCTTTTTAGAAATTAACCCTATTGGTCAATTTGGTATGACTTCATATCCATGTAATTACAATATTGAGAAACATATAGCAAACTTTTTATCAAGTTAAGAAATGAAAGATAAAATATTAAATCAAATAAGAAATGAAAAGGAAATACTTTCCATTTGCATACAATCATTAGAAAAAGTAACAAATAATATTTCCAAAGAAGAAGATATTATTTACAAAAAAGTATATAACAAACGATATAATGGTAATTTAAAAATAATTCCCTTTTATAAGGATATAATACGTATTATTTAATGGAATATTTTAAATTATTTGCTAATTGTATTTTAGTAGAAGGTGTAAATCGTACTTTAATTATAGATTTACAAGTTAATAAAGCTGAATTCCTACCCAATGAATTAGTATTTATAATTAATAAACTGTTAGCTAAAAAATCGTTAGAAAACGTTATTTCCAATTTTGGCAAGTCTAAAAGAGAAATAGTTACTGAATATATAGATTATTTACTCCAAAATGGTTACGCCTTTTTGTGTTCATATGAAGAACTTGAACTTTTCCCTAAAATTGATACTAAATTTTCATTACCAAAAAAAATATCAAATATTATAATTGAATACACTAATAAATTATCATTAAAATCTATTATAAGTCAATTAGAAAAATTAGGATGTAATAGTATTCATATTTTATCTTATGAAATAATTAGCACAAGAAATTTAATAAAATTATTAGACCAATTTGAAGAAACAGCTTTTATTTCAATTGAATTGACTTTAAAGTATAATAAATATTTGACTAACTCTATTTTACAAAAATTAAGTCAACGCTACTTGCGAGTAGTATCTATAACTTTTACAGATTCGCCTAAAGAATCTATTTCAGAGAAAAACAATAAACTTTTTTTTAGCTTAAATTATTTAAAATCTAAAATATATTCTTTTAATAATTGTGGTAATATTAAAAATGAATATTTTAGTATTAATAAAGATAAAGTGTTTGAGGCAATGAATCATAATTCATGTTTAAATAAAAAAATATCCATAGATATTAACGGCAATATAAAAAATTGCCCATCCATGAAACAAAGTTTTGGTAACATCAAAGACACGACACTAGAACAGGCATTAAACCATAAAGATTTTAAAAAATATTGGAACATTACCAAAGACCAAATAAAGGTGTGCAAAGACTGCGAGTTTAGATATATTTGTACCGATTGTAGAGCATATATAGAAAATCCTAATGACAAGTATAGCAAACCTTTAAAATGTGGATATAGTCCATATACAAATAAGTGGGAAGAATGGAGTACAAATCCTCTAAAACAAAAGGCAATTACGTTTTACAACATGCAAGAATTGATAAAAAAATAAAATGTTAAAATTCCCACATTACAAACAGTTAGAATCCAAAGATTGTGGAGCAACTTGTTTAAAAATAATCACAAAATACCATAAAAGAAGTATTAGTATACGTGAATTACGAAACCTAAGCGAAACCACAAGAGAGGGAAGCAGTTTATTAGGTATTAGTGAAGCTGCGGAAAAAATAGGCTTTAGAAGTCTAGGAATAAAAATAAATCTAAAACGATTATTAGAAGCACCAGTACCATGTATTTTACATTGGAATAAAAACCATTATGTGGTACTTTATCAAATAAAAAAAGGAGTATTTTACATATCCGACCCTGCACATGGCTTATTAAAATATAATCAAGAAGAGTTTTTAAAATATTGGATAGGTAACAATGCCACAGAAACCACAGAAGAGGGAATTGCATTACTTTTAGAAACCACACCAAAATTTTATACTACCAAATTTGACAAAGAAGAAAAAAACTTCGGATTTACATTTCTAAGTAAATATGTATTAAAATACAAGCAATTTTTATGGCAATTGGTTATCGGTTTAATAGCAGCAAGTTTATTGCAGCTTATTTTACCATTTTTAACGCAAAGTGTGGTAGATGTTGGTATAAAAAACCAAGATATACATTTTATATATTTAATATTATTCGCACAATTGGCATTATTTGTCGGTAGAACAGCTATTACAGTAATACGAAGTTGGATATTGTTACATTTAAGTACACGTATTAATATCTCTTTAGTATCTGATTTTTTTATCAAACTAATGAACTTACCAATAGCCTTTTTTGATACTAGAATGACAGGAGATATATTACAACGTATCAACGACCACAAACGAATAGAGCGAATACTTACAACCTCTAGTTTAAATGTATTGTTTTCGATGGTTAATTTAATCGTCTTTAGTTTTGTATTGGCATATTACAGCTTACAAATATTTGCCATTTTTTTAATCGGTAGCTTTTTATATTTCTTATGGATTATATTATTTTTAAAAAAACGTAGAGATTTAGACTACAAACGTTTTTCGCAAGTAAGCCAAGAACAAAGTAAAGTAATCGAACTCATCAACGGAATGCAAGAAATAAAATTACACAATGCCGAAAAGCAAAAACGATGGTCGTGGGAGTTTTTACAAGCAAGATTATTTAAACTCTCTATTGAAGGATTAGCATTAGACCAGTACCAAAATGTAGGTTCAAATTTTATAAATGAATTTAAAAATATATTTATCAGTATATTATCTGCTAAATTGGTAATAGATGGCAATATAACACTAGGTATGATGTTGGCAATATCTTATATCGTCGGACAATTAAATTCGCCAATAGCACAGCTAATAAATTTTATACGAGAAGTACAAGATGCAAAAATCTCCTTAGAGCGATTGTCTGAGATTCACAACAAAGAAGACGAAGAGCAACAAGACACCGATAAAATAACGGAAATAAATAAGGACGTAGCTATTACCCTAGAAAAAGTATCGTTTCGATATATTGGTTCGGAAGTAGAAGTATTAAAAGAATTAGATTTACATATCCCAGCCAATAAAATAACAGCTATCGTTGGCGTTAGTGGAAGTGGAAAAACAACTTTAATGAAACTCTTATTGAAGTTTTACGAGCCGAATAATGGACAAATAAAACTAGGGAACTACGATTTGAAAAATATTTCTCAAAAAACATGGCGAAATCAATGTGGCGTAGTAATGCAAGAAGGATATATATTTAATGACAATATTGCCAATAATATTGCAGTAGGTGTAGATTATATCGACAAAAAAAAGTTAGCACATGCCGTAAATGTAGCCAATATTCGAGAATTTATAGAGAGTTTACCATTATCTTACAATACAAAAATCGGAATGGAAGGCGTTGGATTAAGTACAGGACAAAAACAACGTTTATTAATTGCTAGAGCAGTATATAAAAATCCTAATTTTTTATTTTTTGACGAAGCAACAAGTGCATTAGATGCCAATAATGAAAAAACAATTATGGAAAAACTACATGTTTTTTTTGAAAACAAAACGGTTTTAGTTATTGCACATAGACTAAGCACCGTTAAAAATGCACACCAAATCGTAGTATTAGATAACGGAAAAGTAGTAGAAATCGGAAACCATCAAGAACTAATAAAACGAAAAGGGAATTATTACCATTTGGTTAAAAATCAATTGGAATTAGGAAGTTAATACATAGGATAAAATGAGTAACGAAAATAAACATCTTGAACAACTAGAACTCCGAAGCGAAGAAGTACAAGAAATACTAACAAGTGTACCACATTGGATGATACGATGGGGAAGTATTCTGTTTTTAGCATTAATACTTTTATTATTGGCAATATCTTGGTTTGTAAAATATCCAGATATTATTACTTCAGAAGTTTTAGTTACCACAGAAATACCACCACAAAAAGAATATGCAAAATCCACAGGTAAATTTGATGCCATTTTTGTAAAAGATAATCAAAATGTAAAAGACAATCAAAATTTAGCAATAATAGAAAATACAGCCAATTATAAAGATGTTATACTATTACAATCGGTTTTAGATACCTTAAAAATAAAACATAAAGAAACATTCTATTTTCCAACAGATAAATTACCAGTATTGTTTTTAGGAGAATTAGAATCGGATTTTTCACTATTTGAAAATGCCTACATGCAATACAGATTAAATATAGAATTACAGCCTTTTGCCAATGATGCTTTAGCAAACAAAATAACCGTATCGGAATTAAATAGACGTTTAATTAATTTAAAATCGCAAAAAGCAATACAAAAAGCAGAACTAAACTTTAAGAAAAAAGACTTGGCTAGAAATAAAAATTTGTATAATAAAGGAATGATTTCGGCACAAGAATACGATAATAAACAATTAGAGTATTTACAATTTGAACGCAATTTTAAAACAATGAGTGCATCTACTTCTCAATTAAGAGAAAGTATAAGTAATGCAAAGAAAACATCTAAAGGAACAGAAATAAGTAGAACAAAAGAAGAAATGATATTGTTAAAAAATGTAATTCAATCCTTAAATCAACTTAAACAACGTATTAAAAACTGGGAACTACAATACGTACTAAAATCAAAAATAAATGGAAAAGTATCTTTTTTGGGCATTTGGGATAAAAATCAAAGGGTAAAACAAGGAGATTTGGTTTTTACCATAATTCCGACAGATAATTCTAATTTTATAGCCAAACTAAAAACACCAAGACAAAATTCTGGTAAGATAAAAATCGGACAAAAAGTAAATATCAAGTTAGCTAACTATCCAGAGTATGAATTTGGAATGCTTCAAGGAACTGTGAAAAATGTATCTTTAATACCCAATAAAGATGGTTTTTATTTGGTAGATGTTACTTTACCAAAAACTTTGATTACCTCATACAACCAAGAAATAATTTTTAAACAAGAAATGCAAGGAATAGCCGAAATTATCACAGAAGATTTGAGATTGATAGACCGTTTTTTTTATCAGTTTAAAAAAGTTCTTCATCGGTAAAAGTATATTCTTTAAAGAAAAAATGTATATTTGCTTAAAGTTAATTAGTCTATGACTAATTAATCTTTTTCATAGTAATTTCCCCTCATTAATTAATGATTAATGGGTTTTTTATTTTTAATAAATCACTTTTCACAATCTTACTCTATAAAATTTGCAACCAGTTATCGTATCATAAAACAAGATACAATTAGAGTTTTTATATTCTTGAGAGTTTTTTATTGTTGGAGATTTTAACATCTTTTCTACGATGGTAAATTTATCGTATTTGTTTAAATTGGAATAGTTGTATCTTATTGGATTACATAATCTACCTATTTTAGTATTACTAAATTTATAAGAACTAATATGATGTAATTTTTTCACACCAATCGAGTTAACTAATTGATTGTTAGTTTTACAATTATACGGATTTACATCATAAATTGTTAAAATACTTGGATTTATTTCCATTAATACCGATGCTCTATTACCTCGAAACTTGTATCTTTTTATGATTCCTGCATCTTTTAGTACATTAATTCTGTTTTGTATGGTTCTTATTGTACATGTTGCCCTTTTTACACCCTTTATACGATGTTTTACCATATTGGTATAGTTAATGTCTAATTTAGATAGTACTCGCCTTGATAATTGGTATTGTTGGTTATAGTTGGTTGGTATTAATTCTATTATTGATTTGTTTCTCATTTTCGTTTTAAACTCTTATTAACGCTACGCTTCTTACATTAACTTTGGTGTTGTTTTTTCGTAGATTCACTCTTAATTTATCCTTTTTGTAGATATTTTACATTGGCATTATTGGTTACAATTGGTTACAATTGGTTAGAATTGGTTGCAGTTGGTTGGTATTAATTCTATTATTGATTTGTTTCTCATTTTCGTTTTAAACTCTTATTAACACTACGCTTCTTACATTAACTCTGGTGTTATTTTTTCGTAGATTCACTCTTAATTTATCCTTTTTGTAGATATTTTACATTGGCATTATTGGTTACAATTGGTTAGAATTGGTTGCAGTTGGTTATAGTTGGTTGGTATTAATTCTATTATTGATTTGTTTCTCATTTTCGTTTTAAACTCTTATTAACGCTACGCTTCTTACATTAACTCTGGTGTTATTTTTTCGTAGATTCACTCTTAATTTATCCTTTTTGTAGATATTTTACATTGGCATTATTGGTTACAATTGGTTACAATTGGTTGGTATTAATTCTATTATTGATTTGTTTCTCATTTTCGTTTTAAACTCTTATTAACGCTACGCTTCTTACATTAACTTTGGTGTTGTTTTTCGTAGATTCACTCTTAATTTATCCTTTTTGTAGATATTTTACATTGGCATTATTGGTTGCAATTGGTTACAATTGGTTGCAGTTGGTTATAGTTGGTTATAGTTGGTTGGTATTAATTCTATTATTGATTTGTTTCTCATTTTCGTTTTAAACTCGTATTAACACTACGCTTCTTACATTAACTTTGGTGTTGTTTTTTCGTAGTTTAATTTTTTTAGATTTTTAATCTCATTACAAAGGTATTCTCATAGTATGCAAGCTTTTCAACAAAAATATTTTTCTTTCAAATAATACTATACTTCTGTGAATAAATACAAGATAATAAGGGGAAGATTCATCAAGTTATTAAACAACAATACTAAAGTTTGTATAATTAGTTTCTTGCTAAGATAATCAATTCTGTTAAAAGAAA
>JALSLK010000022.1 GCA_026988355.1 Flavobacteriaceae bacterium | reverse complement strand
AGCGGTAAAAATTCATCACAAATCAATGCTTTTTTAGCTGCAACTGGTTGGAATTTAAAAAAGATGATGAAGAAATTAAAACTGGAACTTGAAAAAATATTTAATTATTTAAAATTCCATTTTTTAAACAAAATTATGTTTCTTAATTTTGACTTCATAAGGAATGACTAAATAGATTTGAACTATTTTTATGTTTTACTGCACTTTAAATTTAAACCATAGCTATGCTATGCTTGAAATTTAATTGGTATTAGTTGCTAATCTAGCTAAATTTATAAGCTCAAAGAAACACTTAAAATAATTTGTTCAGGTTTTGTGTCTAGTCTGTTCAAAATACCGTTCGTTTCATCCTTAAGAGTTAAGATATTATCAGACACTCCTTTTTCATAACGAACATCAACTCGTATTTGTTTGTGGATTTGTATTGCCAAACCAACTTGTAGGTTAACCGATAAGTCATTTTCAATATCAATGTTATCCACATCAAAACCTTCAAACTCATTTTCTAGCACATATTGAAAGGAAGGACCTGCAAAAATACTTACAGATTTGAATACATCTAAACCTAGTAAAATAGGAACTTCCAATTTTGTTTGATCAAAATCAGCAGCATTATAAGCACTTTTTGTTTTAGTATACAAAACTTCGGGTCTTAAATACATGCTTTTTGCATGATATTGAAAATATAGACCACCGTGATATCCCGTCTTTTTATCACTATTAAACTGTTGTGCAATATTAGAAAATCCTCCATTTGTAACATACTCTCCATTAGAATTGTAGTTAAAACCAGCAGTAAAACCGAAAGAGAATTTTTTCCGATCTTGCGCAAAACCAAAGGTTACACTTAATAATAATAATACGATTATTAGATTTTTCATAATTAAATATATTTAAAATAGATAACGAGAAGATGTCTTTTTTATTTTCTTAAAATAACTTTTTGTACAGCTTTAACAATTGCTTTGTCGTTTAAATTGTATTTTTCTAACAATTGCGCAGGAGTTCCAGATTCGCCAAAAGTATCATTAACAGCTACAAACTCTTGAGGTGTTGGATTATTTTCGACTAAAATTCTAGCGATACTTTCGCCTAAACCACCTAACTTGTTATGTTCTTCGGCAGTTACAATACAACCAGTTTTTGCAACAGATTTTAAAATTGCGTTTGCATCTAAGGGTTTAATGGTATGTATGTTAATAACTTCGGCAGTAATCCCCATTTTCTCTAATTGTTCCGATGCTTGTAAAGCTTCCCATACCAAATGTCCAGTTGCAACAATAGTAACATCAGTACCTTCGGTTAGATGTACGGCTTTACCAATTTCAAATTTTTGATTTGGAGGCATAAAAACAGGTACTTTAGGTCTACCAAAACGTAAGTAAACAGGGCCAACATAATCTGCAATAGCTAATGTAGCAGCTTTAGTTTGGTTATAATCACAAGTATTAATAACCACCATTCCAGGTAACATTTTCATCATACCAATATCTTCTAAAGTTTGATGTGTTGCACCATCTTCACCTAAAGTTAAGCCAGAATGTGAGGCGCAAATTTTTACATTTTTATCCGAATAAGCAATAGATTGTCTAATTTGGTCGTATACACGAGCAGTAGAAAAATTTGCAAAGGTTCCTGTAAACGGAATTTTATCGCCAATTGTTAAACCAGCAGCGATTCCCATCATATTCGCTTCGGCAATACCAATTTGAAAAAAACGCTTTGGATGATTTTTTTTGAATTCACCCATTTTTAAAGAACCAATTAAATCCGCACAAAGTGCAACCACTTTATCGTTTTTTTGTCCTAATTCCGTTAAACCATCTCCAAAACCAGAACGTGTGTCTTTTTTCTCGGTAAATGTGTATTTTTTTATTGCCATTAGTGTGTTTTTATACAATTAAAATATTAAGACAAATGTAACTATTAAAGTAAATTTAAGATTAAAATTGCAGCAATTCTTTGTAAAACTTATGAACAGGAAATCCCATAACATTAAAAAAACTCCCTTTTATTTTTTTAACGCCAATGTAGCCTAACCATTCTTGTATTCCATAACTTCCAGCCTTGTCTAATGGTTTAAATTGATTAACGTAATATGTAATTTCTTCGTTAGATAAATTTTTAAAAAATACGGTTGTCTTATCACTAAAAACTACATCTTTATCCTTAGATTTTAAACAAATAGAACTAAAAACATGGTGTTTTTTACCAGACAAATTTTGTAGCATAACAATTGCATCTTTTTCTGATTTTGGCTTGCCAAGCATTTTGTTTTTATGCCAAACAATAGTATCCGCAGTAATTAATATATCGTTTTCTTTAAGATTTGTAAATGGACTTGCTTTTAATCGGGCTAAAAATTCGGTAATCTTTTTACCTTTTAAATTTTTTGGAAAAATTTCTTCAATTTCTTTTAATTGAATCGTAAAATCTAGTTGTAAATCCTTTAAAAATTGTTGTCTTCTTGGCGAACCAGAAGCAAGAATAATATTTTTGTTTGTAAGTTTTGTGTTAATCATAAATATAATAAAATGGAGGATAAAATTCCGAAGAACATTATCCATTTTAATAAAGTGCTTAATTGGTGTAATTTCTTTTTAGATTTTACCTCTCTAATTTGATACATAAAATATCCTAACGGAATTACTATAAAAAGAAGACTATAAATAGAGAAATAAAGTTGGTCTAAAGCTGATGTAAAAAAAATAATTAAAATAAAAGGAATAATACTGAAATAAAACAGAACAGATTGTGTACGTTTCCTTCCAATTAATATAGGTAAAGTTTGCATATTTTGACTGTAATCACCATTCACATCTTCGATATCCTTTACGATTTCTCGGATAAAATTTAGTAGGAATGCAAAAGTAGCATATATAAAGATTAAATTTTTATTTCTTATATAGGATTCTACTGAAATGAGATGAATTGATGGAAATAAATAGATTAATATTATACTCAAAGCAATACAAAAAGAAACGATAAAATTTCCTAACAAAGCTGTTTTTTTTAAAAATTTAGGATAAAAGTATAATAATATAGAAATTGCAATAAAAATGAATCCATAGCTAGCTTTGTCATTAATGATGGCAAGAAAAATTCCAGAAGTAATTCCAAAAAAGTTTAAAATGTAATAGAGTAGGAGTGTCTTTTTTTTAGAAATAACTTTACTAACTAAAACCTTGTTCGGTTTATTGATTGTATCTACTTCGACATCAAAAAAATCATTGATAACATTACCAGCGGCAGCTAAAAAAACAGTTGTTGAGGTTAAAGAAATAAATTGAATAATATTTATTATAGTTGTAAAATTATCATTAAAACGTATCCAAAAAAACAATTGTACAAAAACCAAAAGCAGCAAATTTTTATACCGAATAAGCTGTAAGAAATACTTAATTTTCATCTTATTTTTTGTCTAATATCTATTGCCTTAAAGTCTAGTGTCTATTTATAAAATATCTAATTAAAATTTTTCTTAATACGAGCCAAATCACGTTTGTTATCACGATCTTTCATTACTTCGCGTTTATCGTGTAGTTTTTTACCTTTACAGAGCGCAATATCTAATTTAGCCCAACCTTTTTC
>JALSLK010000021.1 GCA_026988355.1 Flavobacteriaceae bacterium | reverse complement strand
CTTCGTTATATTTATAGGTAAAATCATCCATTAATATTGGTGATGTTGCTCCTGTCCTTTTCGCCCATCTTTGTAAGGTTTTTAAGTTTCCATTTCTATCAAAACTATAATTGGCTTTTATTCCTGCTACATTTGCTCCACTTGGTGTTTTTTCTGTGGAGTTCATGCTTTTTATTCGATTTAACTGATCGTATTGGTATGTATTATATGCTGTATTTATTGGTTTACTTCTTTCGTCTAGCAATGAGGTTGTCATTGCTTTTATGTTTCCGTTATACAAATCGTTTGGTGCTGTATTTGTATTGCTTATCCAATTAAATTGTCTTGCTTTATAATCGTCTCTATAATAATGCAATGCATACGCAAAGGCATCTTTTGCTACCAAACTTTGTCCGTAACCATCTTTTCCTAAATCTCTACTTGCGACTAATCGGTCGTGATTTACTGCTTTTAACCATCCTTGTAGTGTATATGCGTAATCTAAGCCTTGTACTTGGTGTTCGCCTAGTACGGTTCTTGCTAATGGTCCGTGATCGTAATAGTTATACGTTGCATCTTTTTCCCATATTATGCCTTCTTTGGAGGTTTGTACATTGGTTATTCTGTTGTCTGCATCGTACTCGTACTTGTGTATAAATTGGTCGTTTTCTCCTCGTTGATAGGTTACTTTATTTACGTTTCCACTTATTAAATCGTACTCGTATTTTGTTCTTTTTATGTGTTGATTTATTGTTTTTAAATCTACTATTTCTCGTACTATTTCTTTTACGTTTCCGTGTATGTCGTAATCGTAATAGATTGCGTTTTTGTATGTTTCGTCGTTACCTGTATATGTATCGTAATAATATACTGTTGTTACTCGTCCTCTTTCGTTATTTGCATAGTTTTCGAAATACGCCTTTTTTAGCTCTTCTAATTTATCGTATTTGGTTAATGATACTTCTTTTCGTAGATTTCCTGAGACTTGCATTGCTTCTTCTAGCTTAATATATTTATTGTTTGCATCTACTAATCTTCCTTTTTCATCTATTCTAAAATCATTTTTTAAATGGGTTTCTCCTGCTTCTACGATTCGTCCTAATTTATCGTATTTTGTATAACTGAATGCTTGTGGATATGCTCCTATATACGCTAACTGTTTTGCATTTTGTGATGCTACGATTCGTCCTAATTTATCATACGCAAATCGTGTTTCGCCTCCATCTGGTGTTTTTTGCCATACCAACTGGTTTAATGTGTTGTATTTGTATTCTGTTTTTAATCGATGTTTTGGTACTTCGGTTACTGTTGGTTGTGGATTATCTTGTGGATTTTGACGATATGCATTTATTTTATCGTTTATTACTACATCGTTGTCTTTTCTATCTATTCCTTCTGGTGGTACGGTTTGGATTAGATTTCCTGCCTGGTCATAGTAATATAAGGTGTATTGGTATTCTTTGTCGTTATATTGCATCGAAAAATTTTCTTGTAAATTATCTAATGCTTCTTTTATATATCTATTTTTAAATTCTTGTTTTATACCATGTATATATTCGTTGTATGCTTCTGTATTATAAGCATCGTGTACGCTTTCATTAAATTTTTTACAGTTGTCATTTAATTCTACTTCTATCTCTGTTATTGGCAACATTGCTTTTGGTGGACAT
This sequence comes from Flavobacteriaceae bacterium, assembly GCA_026988355.1. Taxonomy (GTDB): domain Bacteria; phylum Bacteroidota; class Bacteroidia; order Flavobacteriales; family Flavobacteriaceae; genus S010-17. Next base: position 18,421 of record JALSLK010000021.1, on the reverse strand, counting down.
ATAGTTGGATTATCTTGCAAATATTGATATGTAAATTCACTCCAATTTTTTACACTTTCTTGTTTATCTGGTAAGTTTCCTTCTATGTCTCCTATTGCAGTGTTATTATCGTCGTCATCTAAATAATATGGTATGGTATCTCCATCATTATCGTTATACATTTTTGTTTTATACTTGTTTATTACTAAACTGTAATTGTCATATCCATAATTTAGCTCTGTCGCTCCGAACTGTTGTATGCTTATATATAATGGATGTGTTATATATGTTATGCCTATGGTTTCTATATATTCTTTATACCCTTCTACTATGTATTGTAAATTATTATTACAAAAATAATCGGATGTTTCGTAATTGCTCGATAGTTGATAGGTAGAATTATCTGCGGTTCCTGTTGGAAAATAGGTAAACCTATTTTCCATAAATTGCTTATAATCGTTATAACCTGCTGTACAACTTACTAATTCTACGGTTTGTGGTATACAGTCGCATTGTAGGTTATCTTTTCCTACTAGATATTCGTTATTTTTTGCTCTTGGCAATAATGGACAACTTATTTGTTTTATGAGCCAAGATGTTGTATTACTTCCTAATGGCGCATAAATTTTTAACAATATAGAAGATTCTCCATTTAGATTAATTGATTCATAAAAATTTTCAGATTGTGGTTCTGTTAAGTTTAAATTATCTGTTGTTACAGAAATTGTCTCGTATACTGGATTTCCATTTTGGTCTACTTTATGTATGAAACTTAGAGTATTTGTATCAAAAACAAATACTGGTAATGTTGATCCATTTGTTTCTAATAATTCTCCTTGAGAGTCAGTAGACCCAATATATTGAGAATCATACGTTGTATTTCCATGAAAAACTTGGATTCTCTTTGGTTCACTATCATTTAGTGGACGAAAATCTATATCAACTACTCCTATATCTGTGACAAAACCAACTGACATTTCAAAAATTCCAATTTCTCCATCATAATTAACCAAAGTACCACAAGACATAAAGTCACATACATCTCCAACACCATTATTATTACTATCTTCTTGGTTTGGATTGTATGTATCTGGACAGTTATCGCACATGTCTGGATGTCCATCTTCGTCACTATCTGGCCCTGTACATACAACTTCACATTCGTCAGGTATTCCATTATTGTTATTATCGGTACTATCTTGGTTTGGATTGTATGCTTCTGGACATATATCGCACGAGTTTCCTATACCATCTCCATCTGTATCAATTTGGTCTGCATTTGGTGTTTCTGGACAATTATCGCATATATCTACTATACTATCATTGTCTTTATCTAAATTAAAGTTTTTTGTTTCTGCTGAACTAAATGCGTCTATTCCATTATAATAAAACACATTATTTGTATCGTAGTATGAACCTGTTATTTCGAATGTTGTTTCGTTTTCAAAATCAATTTCTAAATTTGCTATTCTATCTACTACAGTATATAAATTTGCGTTTGTTATTTCTAACATTATAAATCCATTACTCTCTATTACAAATGTTTCGTTAGATGTTATGTATTTCCATGTTACACTATTTACATTACTTTCAAAATATTTACTTAAATAACTTGTATTGAATGCATTGCTATTTGTTAAGTCGTATTCTTGCGTTGTATATAGATTTTGGCTAACTATTAACTCATTCATTACCTTTTTTAAACTTTCTTCTAGTTTATTTCTTACTACTTCTTCATCACAACACGATACTAATGGGTTTCCTGGATTTGTTAAGGACTCTCCTGTTGTGTTGGTTTCTGATCCTGCTGCATCGTAACATTCTCCTATTCTAGCACTTGTTGTTCCGTTTAATATTATTTCTTGATATGATTCAACATCTGTATCATTTACATTATGTATTCGTGCTACTACTTGAAACTTAAATAATTGATTTGCTGTATCGTAACTGGTATAATGTACGGTTCTTGTTTCTTTAATTGTCCATTCTGTTCCATAACCGTTCCAATTTATTACTGTATTTGCTACTAATGTATTATTTGGTATTTCTAAAATTACTGGTATGGTAGTATTTGTCTCTACGCCTAAATTTAATCCTATATTTAAAATTAATGGTTGGCTTGTATTTACTAATACATTGTACTTTAAGACGCCTTCTAATCCTACTACTGGTATATTTCCTCCTAAGTCTGTATATAAATCTCTTGATAGGTAATTTCCTGTATAATCTGCTACATACGTTACGCTACTTTCGTTTTCTGTATTTATTTCTTTAAATAATTCGCCTATATATGCTTCTAGATCTCTTTCTAATGGACATCTTCCTGTTTCTTTAAAAAATTCGAAATCTACTTGTTCTTCTACATTGTCCATAATCGTTTGATTGTCTAATGCTGAATCATACAAGGTACCTTCTGCTGGTAAAAATAGTATTTGTTTGTCTTCATAATGGTGTGCATTTCCATCGTCACACATGTCATCAGCTATACTTGGAATTAAATTTCCTACAAAAGTAACTATATTGGTATATTTACTTAATAAACTACCTATTTCATCATCTAAATTTTGGTTGTAATTTTCTCCTATACATCCATTATATCTATGTAATCTATATGCATATACGTCTCTAAATGTAGATTGTATTTTTTGTTTTAATGATTTGTATAAATTTTTATAAGCTATCCAAAATTCATTTTTTAAATTGGAATCTTGTCCTAATTTGATAAATATTTGACTTACTGTCTCCGTATCGCAATTTGTAATACTATTACAGCTTGCTTGTGCATAAGCCATTTGAAATAATATATCTCCTGACCCTTCGTAATTTACGGTTAATGCATATTGCATTACATCGTGATGCTTGTTTGTAGTACCTACATTATCTATTGGTATTACGGCATTAAAATATGGATCTAAATCCATTATTTTAGTTAAGTTATTTGCTTCTGGAAAAAATTGTAGCGTGTTTGGGTTATTTGTATCTTCTAATGCGTCTAAAAGGTTATCGTATCCATCTGAATTTACATCTACTACTTCTGGTATTGTATTATAATCTGTTAAATCGTCTTCGGTTGTTATATCTAGTCTGTAATAATTTATTTGATTTGTTCTATCGCACATTATTGTTGCATACTCTTGATATACATATTCTGGGTGATATACTACTAATGATTTTGCCCAACTATCTTTAAATAGTGCGATAAAATTTGTTACATCTGCTAAATATTGTGGTTCTATTAAAAATGTTCCATCTTCATTTTCGGTAACTAATGTTGTATTATTTATTATATCGTCTGAGAACAATTGATTTCCATTTTCGTCTGTTTGATCTAATGTTTCTATTCGTACATAACTAATTTTCCCATTTGGTTCGTAATAATGATATGGTTGGTTTTCATTAATTGTTGCTTCGTAATATTGTGGTTCTCTCCAACTTTTTGAAAATGCTCCTGTACTATAGGAGAAATTTCTTAATTTATTCTCTTCACTATATATATTTACCCAATCTTCGTTTGGTATTGGTTCATTAAAATTACCATCGCTTAATATGTTTACGTTTCCATATTGCCCGTCTGGTTTCATATCTGCTAATAATTGACCAAAATTTATCGTGCATAATGATGCATCTATACCGTTCATTCCGTCTGTACATGGTGCTCTACATGCTTCTACCAATAAATCGTATTCTCTCTCAAATCTTTCTTTTAATAATGTGTATCTTGTATCGCCTGTTGCCCAATCGTTTGTATCGTAACTGAGTACATGATTTGTTGTATATTCAAGTTTTGTTCCTAAGCTATCTTCACATTCTTGACAGCTTTTAAAACATCCATCTAGTACTGCTTGTGGTTTTAAGGCGTCTAAATCAATAAAACAATTATCTCCTAATAATCCATTTTCTACTTTTTGAATATAATCGTCTGCAAACTTATCGAGTGCTGCTTTATTTACATGAATCTTTTTTGTGATATTAATCGTTCCTGTTCTTAAATCAAATTCATTTGTACCTAATGGTAAATCGGTAATATTAAATGTTGTATTGGTATTTCCTGTTAATATTACGCCATTTTCATCTACTTGATAACTTCCTAGTGTGGTATAATCATAGCCATCTGTTATATTTTCTTTTAACTCTGGTAGTTTTTTTATACCGCATTCGTCTATCACAGATAATTCAAAATCATAAATAAATGGATAACTTTTACTTACTGCTTCGTTTACACATCCAAATGTAAATGTTCCTATATTTAGGTCGTAATTAAATTTATATCTATTATCTCCTTCTACGATTTGTTGTGCCGTATATTTTCGTCCATCATTAACTATTCCGAAACTTCCTGTACTATATTTTCTATTGGATTCTTCGCTTGAAAATAAATTGGTTACTAATGGTTGTGCTTCTGCTGTTTCATCATCTAATCCGAGTAAACTTTCTGGATTTTCTGCTACTAACGCTGTTGCGATTGTTCTTCCTTGTGGATCGATATAGCTTACACTTATTTGTCCATTTGGATCTACTACTACATTTTTTTTGTAATGTATAAAATTTCCTACTTCGTAACCAAATAATCGATTTAATTTTTCTTGTTTTGGTACGCCATAATAATATTTCATTTCATGTTTTGGGTTTCCTACCATTCCCAACTGATGTAGTTCTCCTACGCCTCCTTTTCTTTTTATTCTCCCTGTATTATCTGGTGTATATTGTATTTGTGAAAATGGATATCCTTTTGCATCTGGCACATTATCTTGCCAATTATTTGTAATGCTATTATTATTGGAATAATATTTTGATGCTCCTTTAGCTTTTGACATTTTATCTAATATGGTACCACATGCTGGATTGTCTCCTATTTCTTCCCAATCGAAATTACGATGTGTATATTTGTTTCCATCTTCTCCTATGTTTAAGTATTCACTTGCTTCGTAGTATTTTATTTTATTATTATCTATTGGTACTGGTAATACTTCTATTGCTGGTCTTCCTTGGTTGTCGTATATTACTTCTCCTACTACTGCTTTATTGTTTGTATTTATTTTGGTTACGGTTTGTCTGTTTCGTAACGTTCCATCAAAATAACTTACTACTTCTTTCTTTTTTCCATTTTCGGCATACGATGCTTGAAACTGCCAGTTCTTTTTGTCTGTTTCGTGTGCTACATCGATAGTTATTGATGCTGTATTCCATCCTGCTACTGTTAATTCTGGATTGTTATCTGCAAAGCTCCACGCTCCATAATAATTTTTTGTGGTGTTTTCTAAAAATCTCCCTATTTTTCTTATTCTATATAAGATATATCCTTTTGAAAATACTGTTGGTATGGTATAACTATGTTGATTTCTATCTAATCGTACTCTGGAGTTGTTTAATTCAAAATCTCGTAGGCTAAATTCTATTTCGCTTGCGTCTGTATCGTAATTATCTATCCATGTCCATTCTAACTCGTATTCTTCTACACACAAATCGTTTGTTGTCCAATTAAATACTATCTCATCATTACTATTTGTTGCTGTAAGAACTGGTGCTGTTGTTGTATTTATTTGGCAATATCTATCTGTTCTATATTCTAATTCTAAATATACATTTCCTGGATTTTGGGTGTAGGTTGTTCCGTTGTGTTTAAAATAAAATGTTTTTATAGATACTTTTGTTCCTCTTGTATTTTTTAACTCCATGATATCTAAATCGGTGATTTTTCCTACGCCTAGATTTGGATTATACACGACACTTAGGGTTTTATAATATGGTTGGTCGTAGGTTCCATCGGTTAATTTTGGTGTTATATCTAATTCTAAATACGCTGTAAAACCATCTATATATGTATTTTCTGGTAGCCCTTCTATACCAAATTTTACATAGGTATTTTGATTTTCATGTACATAATTCCCATTATAAAAAGATGTATTTTCTTCTACGATTAGTTCTTGTCCTAATATTTGTCCTCCGTCTAGTACAAGACTTGTATTTGCATCGTATCTACTAATTATTGGGTCTATTGGATATGCAACGATTGCAATTGTAAACAAAAAGAAAAATATATTTATATAATACTTTGTGTTATGGTTGGTTCTGTTTTTCATATTAAAATTAATTATTAAGAATTAATTGATAATTTTTATACTTATCTGTTAATGTTACTTTTTTGGACTGTTTTTTAACAAATCGATCGATGTTTATTGTTTTAAAATCTTCTTTTGTCAATGCAGATACTGGATGAAATTTTATTTCTAATCGCATGTAATCCATTTCTTTTTCTTTTGTTTTGGAATAATTGAATTTATTTTTTAGTAACATTACTTGTTTTTTTAGTAACAAGGTTTTTTTATCTATTATTAATGATATTCTTGTATATGGTAATGGCGAATATTTTTTTGGTAATAACTCGCAAATCCAATTTTGTGCATCTTGGGTTAATTTTCCTGTATTGAATGTTTTTAGTAAACTTGTTATGTCTAATTCTTGACTTTGCTTGGTAAAATTCTTACTGTTTGAGTATACCATTGCTTTTTGTTCGTGATTTACTTTGATATAACTATTCTTTGATACTATGGTTTCTGTTTTGTTTATTTTATTGTATTTAACTGGTTTATTAAATATTAATTCTCCTTTATATTCGATTAATTTTTGTGTCCCTATTAATCCTCTATACAAAGTGTAATCGGCTTTGATTTTATATTGCTTTTTACTCTCGAACTTATTTTCTATCTTTTTTAAGATTTCTTTTACTGTCTGTGCTTGTATTTGAAAGGTTGCAAATACCATTAACACTAGTAATATTGCTAGATATTTTTTATTCCAATGTTTTTTATTATTTATGCTTCTTATTTTCATCGCTTTTTTATTCTTTTTTATAATTACCACTTCTTGTTTCTTGTATGGTAAATACTCCTTTTTCTGTTTCTTTTTTTACTCGTATTAGTCCTCCTTCGTTATCGTACTCATAAAATGTTGCATAGTTATTTTCGTCTAGTTCTGCCATTAGTTTTTGTGTTACTTGATCGTAAACAAAAGATTTCATATTTCCATCTATTGGAAAGATTCTTACATCGTCAAAAAAGGCGTCATTATTATGGTCATTTACCAAATCGATTTTAATTTTTACAGTACCTATTGGTACTTTAAATTTATCTTGTATTCGTTGCCATCCATCAATAATATTTTCATTTGGATTTGTTTTTATCGTTCTATTTGGTTGTCCTGTAAAATCTGGAACTATATTATTTTGGTTATCAAAAAATGTAAGTTGTACGTATACATTATTGTATGTTGAAACTTGTGTCGTTAAAGGTAATGGTGTTATTGTTGTTGTAGTTTTATATGTATTTCTTCCATAGCTATAAACACCATCTTGCGATGTTCCATTACAATCATATATTAAATTATAATGATTATTTTTTTCTGGATAATGTGAATCTGGATCTACTGCTGTGGTAATAATTCCATAATCATCCGCTGTGCAATTGACACTAAATGTTTGTATGTCTACATTTTTATTATTTTTATAGGAACCTATTTGTAGATATACATCATCGAAAAAGGAGTAGTTTGGTCTTAATCCCTCATTATTTATATTGTTCCACCTAACACCAATCAACATCATTTCTATTTTTCTTGTTTTTGGCGGAATGCTAATTTCATCACTATCATACCCTTTCCAAACTCCTCCAACTAAAGATTCTGGAGTATGATTATTTCCTATCTCTCTATACGAAAGTCTATTATCATCTACATCTAAAAACGATACTCTTATTCTTTGTATATCGGTTCTATTTATTCCTTGGTGTATGGATTGAAGAACTCTATAAACAAAACCTCCAAACTTTACCTTACAATCTCCATTATCGATTAAATCTGCATAATTATTTACATCTATATTTTGCGCTACTTTTGCTTGATTATAACTACCATGAATCGATGTTTGTTGACATACTCCTCCTACACAAAAATATTGATTTCCTGAATTTGGTGGCAATAGTGTTAAACCACATCCTTCTCCTGTATTTACAATCGTTTCAAATTTTCCGTAAGTTGTTATATTAAAATCAGGATTAATATAGGGTTTAACTATCCACTCTGTTGTGCCTGGTGTATACTCTGCACCAGGATTTGTCAATACGTTTTCTGTCCATTCAAATTCTCCTTTTACAAACTGAAATTGAAATTCTTCATCTTCTTCATTATAAATAAAATTGTATATTCCTGGATTGTTCCCTACTCCTCCAATCGCTGGGTTTTCTGTATTTAATGTATTTGCTTGTGCTATTAATTCTGGTTGAAATGCACTTAACAGATTTGCTATAGAAGTATTGTAATAACCATTTGGTATTCCTATTCCTGCAATATATCTAGCTACTAAAGCCTTTAATAATTCTTTAATATCAAGTTGATTATCATTTGTTAATGCTACTTCTGTTATTTTTGAATGTTCTTCTTTTACCCAAGTACTTAATATGTATTCTTTATTTTTTTCTGGTTTAAATGAGGTGCAGTTGGCACATTTTGTGTTTATGGTAATTGGTCCTATCCAATCGGAATTGTTACTTCCACATTTTGCTCTTATAAAAAAATCATAGGAATTTGATGGCACTAAATTTTCAATTAATATCTCATTTGTATCTGCCGTTACTATTGTTCCTCCTGTTCCTTGTGTATATGTTGAAAAATTATATTCTATCTCCCATCCTCCTATTGGTTCTGGTGGTATATTACCATTGAGCCAACTTAAATATACTGTTGTATCTGTACTTTCTGCTTGTACATTTGCTGGTATTGCACATATTTGCATTTCTGTTGTAAAACTTGCTAATGTCGCTGTACTTAAAACACCACAATTTGATGAGATATAAATATCGTACATGGCCAACTCGTCTAACCCTGTTAATACATAATTTGTATTTGTAATATTATTGATTACATATCCTGTACCTTCAGTAAATCCATGTAATCCATATTCTATTTGCCAATCTGTTGTACTTACACTATTATTATCTGACCAACTTAAATATATTTCGCTACTTGTACTATTTGTTGCTTGGATATTTGTGGGTGGTTGACATTCTTCCTCATCAGAACATATTTTTAAATTTATTGTTTCTTTATCACTAACATGTTGAAAATCATCATTTTCATACCTTATTAAATAAAAATCATAGGTAGCTGATTCTAAATTATCTATAATCATTTCTCCTGTTAATCCTCCTTGCATTGCTACTTCGTGTATATCTGCACCTGCTGGATGATAGGCGCCATCTGAATCAATTGAAAGACCAATTTCAGAAAGAGCATAAACTACTCTAAAACTACTTATTGGCTGTGTATGACTAGTATATTTTATTTTTACACTATTTGATGAATTACAATATAACAAAAACCTAAATTTTATTTTTAATTTATAATTACTTTCCCACTTTCCAAAAGTATTTCCACATTTTGAACGCACATAAAAATCTAAATATTCAAACTCTAGATTCGTATATGGTCTATCTAACCTTATCGTAACTGTTAAGAATTCTTCGTTTACAGTTGGAGTATATTCATAACTAGCAATAGTCTCATTTGTATTTGGTTGATATCCAAATTCTCCATATTCTAAATGCCAAGAATCTGTTGTTAATGAGCTTGCATTAGTTAATACTATGGTTACTTCCTGAGTTTCTGGATTGTAATTGATTGATGTAAATTCTGGTGCTTCACATCTATTTGTAGATACATAATTATATATTGTTGAGTCTTCATTAAGAACACCTCCACATTTAGAGAATAATTTAAACTCATAATCTAATTCAGTATTTATATTAGATATAGTATGTGTACCATTGGTTGTTATATTTTCTATTGTTGTTATTAAAGAAGGATTATCTATAGGAAAATATTCTAGCTTCCAACTTCTTGATTCTGTGTTATTTCCATAAGCGTCCCAATTTAAACTCAACGAATTAGATGTTTCTCTTACTACAGTAAAATTCACTGGACTAAAGCAGTATTCTGTTGTAGTTACTTTTAATGTTGGTGAACCCATACAGAAACCAAAGGTATATCCATTATCGTTAAATGATATTCTGTATTTAAACCCAGCTAATTGTGATGGTGTAAAGTTAGATATATCTTTGGGCGTACTTGTAAATAATTGTTTTTCTATACAACTAACATAATCATAATTCTGTTCTCCATACGAATTTCCATCTATTGTTTCCCAAACATTCCATTGGTGTGTAGTAGTATCATACCATTCCAAATTTAATATATCTCCAGATTGGAGGTATATATAATCAAAAGTAACTACTAATTGATTTTGTCCTAAATCAACTGCATTACGTAAATCAATTCTTGGTGATTCTACAGTAATATAATCATCTAAACTACTTAAATCTGCTAGATTATCATCAAAACCAAAATTTTCGGATGGAGTAATACTAATATTATCTAATGATGAATGATTGCTATTATCTGTTGGTGCACTTATAATTCCATTACTAGTATAACTTCCTCTTATAGACCAATCTGCATTTGGCCAATTTGCTTGTATTACTGTCTGAGCAGTAACACAAATATCACTTATGCTCAGTATAAAAATGAATATTAAATAGTTATATATTTTCATTTGTTAAATTTTAATTTTTTTGTATAAGACTAACTAATCACAATCTCCTATTCTTTTTTCTAGTGTTGCTCTAGTACCAGAATTTACTCGGATTGATTTATGTCCTGTATGGGATTCTTTATCCGTACTATGTGCATTATCTTGTTCTTTTTTAATTGCTTCTTTAAATCCAAAATGTGTTGTTGTACAGTCTTCATTAACTTGGTAATCTTCAAAACTATCGTATCCCATTTCGGTATATTTACTATTAGAACTTACTGCTGTTGGTAAGGTATAATTAAAACCATATTGCGCAGATGAATATCTGTTTAATGCATCTTTATTTTCTAATTCTACTCCATAAGGACTGTATTTAGATACTTGACTTGCAAAGGTCCAATTGTCTCTATCTGTTTGCCATTCTGTTGCATCGGTATTTAACGTATAAAACAGATTGAAACTTGTAAAATAACCATCGTTTCTTGGTGATGCATCTGCTTTTCTTCCTGTTAAATAAGCATACGATTTTACTGCTTTGTAGTTTCCTTTTACGTTATAACGGTATGGATTAAATCCTACACTTGCAAAATCGGTTGGCGCATCGTTTTCCACTTCGTCTATATCTATTACATCATTTCCATCTTTATCTGCAAACTCATATGCAAAACTTGGTATCCCTAAACATTCACATTGTGGCGACCATAAATCGGTATATTCTATGGCACTTGCATTTATTATTTTTGCTGCTATATTTGTATCGTAAATTTTTTGAATTGTTTCTCCTACATCTACATTTCCATCTTCTTCTATATCTATTGGATTTGTCATGGTCGTTATAGATGCCATGGATGCGGATTGTAAGTTACGATACCCTGATCGTACTACTTTAAAATCTATCTTTGAAGCATCGGTAAATTTTATTTCGGAACCTTGTAATCCAGTCTCTCCTATTATTTTACCTTTTGCATCCATTAAGGTTAATCTTTTTGCTGTATCTATAGCTACAACCCATAACTTTGCTGCTACTGGTCGTGTTATTTCTACTTGTGTATCTCCTGTACCTTCTAAGGTAGTAATTTCTCCTGTTGCTTCTATCTCATCTCCTTCTAAAAAGTAATCGCTTATATTATTACTTGATATTACAGTATTATCAAACCCCTCTAGTACAAATTTATTTCCATGTCGTACTAATTGTCCTTTAAAATCTATATTTGTTGTTGCTAATCCCATGGATTTGTATTTCCAATGTGCTGGATAATTTATACTGTAATATGCATCGTCATATTCATTTTTTGTTTTTGTAACAAGTACTTGTCCTGTAATAGCATCCCAAGCTATATTTTCTGTAGACACTTTTGCTCCTAAATCGGTTGCTATTTTTTCTTTTAAGATACCTGTACTATGTATTACTTTTGTTGTTGTAACAGTATGTAATGTACTGGTATGTTCTGCTCTACTTGGTAAACCTGTTGGAACAATTATTGGAATAGGACCTATAGTGAAAGCTGCTAAATTTGCACCTAAACCTGTTACTCTTGTATTGGTATAGCTTTCTCTAAAATCGTTGATTACATCGTAATGTGTTCCTATTTCTTTTTCTGAAATTTTTCCTAATGCATCTATTACTGGTAATTTATTATTTAAGGTATTGGTTTCTGTGTTTTTGCTATAGTGGTATTCTACTTCGGAAATAATACTTCCATTTTCATCAAAGACTTCTTGCTTTCTAGTTTTACCATCCATATCGTTGGTTTCTACAACAAACCCTTGAGAATATGTCATCTCTGTATCTACTACTACTTTTGAACCTATAAGTCCACTCAATACATTTTTAAATAAATCTTCTAATTTTGGCACAGAATACCAATTTTCTGGTTTATCTATATCGGTGAAATTTGCCTTTGTTGGAAAATCATAGGTTGTATAAAACGTATTAATTACTTTTCCTGTTGCGTTTGTTTTTACTATTTGTGTATCGTTTATTCTTTTTAAATTTTGTACTTCGACTCTAGAATAAGTTACTTTTGAAGATGGAAAGAAAGAAACTCCAAATGGTTTTTCTACATAATTAAAATCTCCTGGTGCTACTAATCGTTCTCCTTTGTCGTAAAAAGGTTCTATAAATGGATTTTCTTTGCTAACATTTGGTTCGAAGGTTGCCACTCCACTAGAGCCTCCATTTTCTAATTTATAGCTATATTCTTGTCCATAAAATTGTTTATAGATATTATTCTCATTTAGAGAATTCCTATTTCCATTAGTATCTACAGTCATTGCATCCCAATTATCGTGCATTTTCAACTTCTTTATTCTAGAACCTCCTCCTAATTTATTTCCAGGTTTTAGTAATCGTATCCATGATTTTTTTGGTTTAAATTTTCTTGCACACATATGCCTATTCCTCAATAATTCATTTGGGCCATGGATGATATCTTGTAATTGTGATATTATACCTGTTTCACCCATTTTTTTAGCTATAGTTGTAAGATTTTCACTATGAGGATCTTGATTTAGACCATATACCACTCTATTCATATTTTGTCTTCCAAAATACCAACCCGCTTTTGAGATTATATTCACACCACTTCTTCCGTTAATACCTCCTTCCATATCTGTATGTTGCATTGGTATTGCTGCATAACTTTTATTTGTATCTGAAAAAATTTTATATGATTTTTCTTTATCTATCCAAAAATAACCCTCTACATAATCGTAATCTTCTTGTGTCATATTAAGTAAAAATCGAAAGAATATCGATTTATCTTCATTACCTATGTATTTTTCTTTAAATTCTTGTGCATTATTAATTGCATTATCTATTTCTACAATAATGTATTTTGCCTCTGTTAAATTATTCAATAATGGCAATCCTGGCGAATATAATGTTTGTCTTAAATCTCCCAAGTTATTTGGTTCTTCTGGCGAAACTCCAACTACTTTATACATTTGCATTGCTTTTCTATTTTGTACAAATTGGTAGTCGTCTGATTCGTATTCCAACTCTATTTTTCCTCCAGATGGCAAATCGACAGATGACATTGTCCATGCTTTTACATAGTCATCTTGCTCTATTTTATTTTGTTTTACGTATGGGAATTCTGAATTTGTGGTATTGTCATCATATCCACATCCTCCAATATTTGGTTTGTAATTACCCCAAACATCATTTCCTTTTAAACTATAATTAGGATTTATATTATCGTAATGAAATTCATATGGTGTGTATTTTCCCATTTTAGAATTTGCATACGTAAAATATACTTTGTTTAAGGTTAGTTTTCCTTCTAAATCTACATTTGTATGGTTTTTTACTCCTTTACATAATGCATAACTATATTCAAAATGTGCTGTTTTAATTGGTGTTGCTCCACTTTCCCCATTTTTATTAAAGTCGGATTTAGAATATAATTTTATTACATCTATTTTTTGCATTTTTACCGCTGTACTTTTTCCTCCGTTTTTACCAATGGTTCCTAATGCATCTTTTCTATCGCTTAATGTAAATATGGCTACATGTGTTTTTGTTTCTATTTTATGTATGTATTTTAACTCTTTTTCTCCATAGATATAACTTCCTTTTTGGTCGTATTTTAGTGTATATAATCCTGCATTATATGATGCTGAATTTTCTATATATGGCACTCTCCATTTATAGTTATCACTTGTATTTTCGGGATATTTTTTGTACGAAAATTTTGTATAAGAACCTAAATCCGAATCATCTACTCCGTTATCATTAACATCTTCATAATCTGAAGATAATATGGAGCTCAATAAATAGGTATGTGCATAACTTGGTGTAATAATATTATTAAAATAATGATCGTTACCTTGTCCATTACTAGTAGTATTATCTGAACCTCCATAGGATACTAATCCTGTTTGGCAATCTCCTTGGTTCCCAACTGCAAATGTTGTTTCTTCTTTTCTAGTATTATAAGCTGTTTCTCCATAAACATATCTAGAACCATCGTTTTTTAGAATTTTATATCCTGCTGTATGATGTGGTTTTGCATGTATATTCTGTGTGATTGTTTTATCTAATGAAGATTCTTTTGCTGTTATTTTTTGTATTGCTAAATTTCTTAATTCTCTTTTTGATCTTGCTATTTTACTTCCAATAGCTATGTTATCGTAATTATACGCTCCTGTTGAAAGAAACCGCTTACTTCTAAATGTATTTTCGGCATCCTTTCCTTTTCCTTCTCCTGTAATTTTAATACTTATTGGATTTTTTCCTCCTAAACGCTCGTCGAGTAAAAATTGCTCTTCGTCTACTGTAAATTCTCCTATACTTTTAAAATAGACTCTTTCATAATTTAAATTTAGATTACTCTTTTTTTCTTTAAAAAAGGATAATGCTGGCGTATCCCAAACCCCTGAATGACTTTTAGTATTCGACCAAGTAAAATTTCCTCCTGCATGAAATCCAGATGCTCCTTCTAACTCTATACCTAAACTTGCTCCATTTCCTTTATCTTCTACATATCTATCGTGTACGTATTGTACTTGACTTCTATATGGTCTAAACATTCCTCCTATACCTTGTCCTTGTATGGAATATAAATCGAAAGTATAATTTGTTGTAGGTAAAACCAATGTGTTTTTACTAATAATCCTATCATTCTCCCTATTAAAGTCTAATATATCGTATTTTGTTGCATGTTCTGTATTTTGATATCCATACGCTCTCTCAATTGTTCTTTTCGCATCCAATGTTTGGTAATTACCATATGCGCTTATT
Source organism: Flavobacteriaceae bacterium (assembly GCA_026988355.1). Classification (GTDB taxonomy): domain Bacteria; phylum Bacteroidota; class Bacteroidia; order Flavobacteriales; family Flavobacteriaceae; genus S010-17. The sequence goes on along the minus strand of JALSLK010000021.1, from coordinate 3,119 downwards.
CCTATTTCTCCTTCAATTCCCCAAAAGCTAAAACCTGAAGATATATTAAAATTAAAATTTCCATTTCTTACGGCAAATCTCTTTGTTGGTGTTACTGTATTATTAATATATGAAACTGTTCCACTTCCTGATAATCCAAATTTATATTTTTTATCATCTCCTTTATCCCATTTATTATCAAATGCTGTACTCATAGAGGCTCCCACATTGATATTACTTAACCCTTGTCTTGAATTATAACTAACTCCTACGCTTGCATTTAATTTTAAAGCCTTTTTATTTGTTTCATCACTTTTAGTATGTATGCTTGCAGTTGGTGTTATTGTAGTTCCTTCTCCAGATGTAGAACTGATATTCATACCAACGGATACATTATTGTGTAATGAATAAGAAACACCTATGGATGGTATGAATGAAATTCCTTCATAATTATTGTATTGTACAGCCATACCAACTGTTATATTTAATTTTGTTTTTTCTCCTAATTTAAATTCTTTTCCAAAAACTTGTGGGTTGATGTCAATTCCTACTCCTACAGTAATATTTTTCTTCATATTATTCTCATAAATCATCTCATCGCCATCAAAATCATCTGGGAGACCTCTTACATTTCTGTTTATTTGTCCTACGTTTAGATTCCATCCTAAACCTACCCATGATGCTTCTTGATCCATAGTGATTCCAGAATTATAAGAAAGATTTAGTGGATATCCTCCTACATCCATTATTGGAATATTGTAGTTAAAATCTCCAGAGGCTAAATCTACCATATCGGAAGTACCTATTGGCGTAAACGAATTAAATTCTGGTTGTGATGGACCTCCTGTCAAAGCAAAAGATTGATACATTCCTGTTTGGATTCCTGCTAATGGAAAAACCATATTTAATGCTAAATAAACGGTAATAACTTTAAATACAAAGTTAGTTCTAAAATTTTTCATAAAAGTTAGTTTGAGTGATATACACAAAATGTTTGAATAGGGTTCATAACAATTTTAAAGTAGATTTACATCTTTTTCAGAACGTGAAATTACAAATAATATTTTTATATTTAGTATTTTTTTATAAAAAAAATACTAAATGTTACATTACATATTGATTATCAGATATATGTGTGTTATTTTTATTAATTCAATATCTATTTCCTATAAAAACCGAGAAAAAAGATTCCCTTAAAAAGGGAACCCTTATTTTCATAGCAACTGTGATTTACACCAATTTGATTTTAAAATGCGTCAAAAAAATCAATCTATTTTTTTAGTATGCTATCTTTAAATTGTAAGCATCGTATCTGCTACGGTTATAATTTTAAGTGAAGTAGCATGAAAAAAGATAAAGAGTTTATGACTTATTTTGATGTCAACTTGGTATTATACTATTCCTGTTTACCAAACATCATAATTTCGCTAACAATAATTTCGGTAATATACTTTTTATTACCTTCTTTATCTTCGTAACTTCTATTGCTAAGTTTGCCTATTATTGCTACTTCTTTTCCTTTATCTAAAAACATTTCTGCAATTTCTGCAGTTTTCCCCCATGCTACCAAATTATGCCATTCTGTATTCGTTATCTTTTCGCCTTTGGCATCTCTATAAGTTTCATTGGTTGCAATACTAAATTTTGCTAATTTTTTTCCGCTTTCTAAATTAACGATTTCTGGTTTTTTTCCTAAATTTCCAATTAATTGTACTCTGTTTCTTAACGTATTCATAAGATAAGTTTTAAATTGTTTTTTTGAGATTATTCTCTTGTCAAAAGTCATTCGTTCGTTTCGACAGTGCAAATATCTAATGTGTTTTAAATTTTTATCGGTTAGTAATTGATTGCTTTCGTTTACAATCGAATGTAATTGTTTAAAAACGTTTGTAATTGAATATATTTTTGTAACATTGCAGTAATGATAAGACTTCTAAGCTATATCTATCCAATCACTAAGAAAATAAAATCGGACTATAATGGTATCGTAGAAATTACTTGGTATAACGGAAAAAAATTATTAAACAGCAAAAATGCGAATTTTTCTTATGGCTCGTTAGAGAAAATATTACAAGTTGGTTTCAGAAATTTAGATCTTTCTAATTGCAAAAACATACTTCTTTTAGGTCTTGGTGGCGGAAACGTGATTAAAACTTTACAACAAGATTACAATTATCTACATAAAATTACTGCTATTGAAATTGATTCGGTAATTATTAAAATTGCTAAAGATGAATTTGGCATAAATAATTCCGATAAGGTAAAAATAATTTGTATGGATGCTCTTGATTTTGTAGTAAAAAATACAGAAGTGTTTGACTTAATTATTGTAGATTTATTTATTGATGACACCATTCCAACTCCTTTTTTTACCAATAATTTTTGGCAGCATTTAACGCATACAAAACAACTTTTATTTAATGCTGCTTTATATGTTAATAATAATGAGTCTCTACAAAAAATAAAACAACTATTAACAAAAAATGCATTTGTAATTACTCAATTAGACAATGTAAATAAAACAAATACTTTATTAATTGCTAAAAAAACAAAACTATGAATCCGCAAAAATGCTTAGAATGTGGCGATGCTTTTAAAGGACGTATCGACAAAAAATTCTGTTCCGATTATTGTAGAAATACTCATAACAATAAAATTAATAGAGATAGTAAAAATTTAATTAGAAATACCAATAATAGATTGCGTAAAAATTATAAGGTATTGTCTAACCTTAATACAACTGGTAAAACAAAAGTTACTCGTTCTAAACTTATCAGTAATAATTTTGATTTTAATTTTTTTACTTCCATATATACTACCAAAACCAATAATGTCTACTATTATATTTACGACCAAGGTTATTTAGAACTAGATAATGAAGTTTATTTGTTGATTAAAAGAGATTAATTTAAGGCTTTTATAGTTGTGCTGTTTAGAAGGCTTTCCAAAGGTTTTTATTCATTCCTAATTATTGTTTTTTAGTATCTATCTGTTCGCTTTGCTCGGGTCATACCGGAACAGTCTCAAAACTTGTGGGATTTTTATATTTAGGCAAATAATTTTTGTAATCTAAACATGAAGAAATCCACTTTTCTGACTCCTCTTAATTGTGTTCTAAACCCTTTTATTTTAGCATTAAA
>JALSLK010000020.1 GCA_026988355.1 Flavobacteriaceae bacterium | reverse complement strand
GTAGTAAAGGCGAAAAAGGACAATATTTTACACCAAGATATGTAATTGATATGTGTGTAAAAATGATGAACCCACAAAAAGAAGAAACCGTAATTGATACCGCAGCAGGAAGTTGTGGCTTTCCTGTACATTCTATTTTTCACGTTTGGGAACAAATACTAAAAGAAAAAGGAATACCTAAAAGCCATTTGTTTACAGCAGAAGAAAAACCAACCGAATGTACCGATTATGTACAAAACAAGGTTTTTGCCATTGATTTTGATGAAAAAGCCGTTCGTGTAGCAAGAACTTTAAACCTAATTGCAGGTGACGGACAAACCAATGTTTTGCATTTAAACACCTTGGATTATGAACGTTGGAACGAAAAAACAGAAGATGAAACTTGGCAAGACACCTATTATGAAGGTTGGAAGAAATTAAGAAAACTAAGAACTTCAAAAAACAGTAATAGAGATTTTCAGTTTGATGTTTTAATGGCAAATCCACCATTTGCAGGCGACATTAAAGAAAGTAGAATACTTGCCAAATACGAATTAGGCAAAAAACCAAACGGAAAATACCAAACCAAAGTTGGTAGAGATATTTTGTTTATCGAGCGTAATTTAGACTTTTTAAAACCTGGTGGACGAATGGCAGTTGTTTTGCCACAAGGAAGATTTAACAACAGTAGCGATAAAAATATACGTGATTACATTGCCGAAAAATGTAGAATTTTGGCAGTTGTAGGTTTGCACGGAAACGTTTTTAAACCACATACAGGAACAAAAACATCTGTACTTTTTGTACAAAAATGGGACGATAAACTCTGCCCTAAAAAAGATGATTATCCTATCTTTTTTGCTACAATGCAAGAACCAAGCAAAGACAGTAGCGGAGAAAAAATATTTGTAAAAAAAGGAGATTATCCAAATGCAAAAGAACAAGTAAAAGCAAATGAACTTGCAGAACCAATAGACCATTACAAAACAACAACAAGTAATTTAGACGAGTATTTATTAGATACTCACGGACATTTAATAGTAAAACACGACCTGTTTAATCACGACAACCTAACCCAAGACGGAATAGCAGAAGCCTTTATTGAATTTGCTAAAAAAGAAAAACTGTCTTTTGTGGGAAAGTAAAAAGCCCTTTTAACGAAACTCGATATAAAGAGTTGTTAAAAGGGCTGGAAATTAGTGTTTTGAATTTGTCGGAAGTTAGAAACAGTATTGAAGATTTTAGAATTCATAGTGAATTTTTTAAAAAGGAATTCTTGAATAATGAAATTAAATTAAAATCATTCAATTCAAAACCATTATCTACTTATTCTAAAATTTCTGATGGAGACCATTCAAAATTTCCAGATAATCAGAAAAGGGAAGTTCGCTATTTACAAGCAAGAGATATTAATAATAATTTTCTTGAAATAACAAGTGATGTTTTTGTAAGTAAAACTTATTTAGAAAAAAATAAAAGGTCACTTCTTAAAGGAGAAGATATTTTGCTTTCAATTATGGGAACTGTTGGCGATATTACAATTTTACCAAAAGGTTTTAAACCTGCAATGTGTAATAGAGCCTTAGCAATAATTAAAAATATTAAAGGAATTTCACCACAATTTTTATTTTCATATCTAACAACAAAATTTGCATTCATAGAAATTGAACGATTAAAAAATGGAGGAGTTCAGCAAAGGTTAAATTTAGACGTTTTAAACAAGTTACGAATACCTAATTTAGGTGTGGAATTTCAAAAAATGATTGAAATAACAGTTCTAAAAGCACAAGAAACACGATTGTTATCAAAACAAAGTTATACCAAAGCCGAAACCCTACTTTTAGAAGAAATAGGTTTGCAAGATTTTACGCCAAGTAAAGAACCTGTAAATATTAAAAGTTTTAAAGATAGTTTCGGTACAAGTGGTAGATTAGATGCAGAGTATTATCAAAAGAAATATGAGGATATAGAAAATAAAATACATAAGACTAAAAACGGTTTTACTACAATAAGTAATGAATTTGAACAAATTACTTTAAAATCAAAAAAGGATAAAATCGGTTATAATTATATTGAAATTAGTGATGTAAATGTTAGTACTGGTTCTTGTAATTCAAATTTTATAAAGACAAATGAACTACCTGCAAATGCAAAAACTTTAGTAAAAAAAGGTGACATTCTTATATCAAAAGTAAGACCTTATAGAGGGGCAGTTACATTAATAAATTTTGAAAAAGAAGATTTAATTGTAAGTGGTGCTTTTACTGTATTAAGAGAAAAAGAAAAATCGATTTTCTCAAATGAAGTTTTAAAAGTCCTTCTTAGAACTAAAGAATATAAAGAATTATTACTGAAATTTAATGTTGGAACTTCTTATCCTGTAATTAAAGATATAGATGTTCTTAATTTACCTATTCCAAAAATATCAAAAGATACTCAAGAGGAAATTACATCTAAGATACAGCATTCGTCTAAACTAAAAAAACAAAGCGAGCATTTGCTTGAAGTAGCCAAAAAAGCGGTAGAAATTGCTATTGAAGAAGATGAAGAAGTTGCATTAAAATTTATTAATTCTCAAACATCTTAATATGCCAGTAAGTACAGAAAACATAAGAAGATGGATTGAGCAATCAGATATTGATTACATAACTCAATACATAAAAGTTTGGATACCATTCAACGCTTGGTATAATGCAAATTATTCCACCCTAAATACTGATAGAGAAAAGATAAATGCTATTAAAAATAATGGTAATACTATAAGAAATAAAATAAATACTTTAATGGAAAATGATGGTCAAGAAAGTCTTGAGTTTAAAAGTTTTTTGGCTTCTTTACATCAGCAATTATTAACAACCGATATTCAAGGCAATAATGGTAGAATATGGTTTCAGGATATAGTAAAAGAACCAAATTCTAATAATCAAATTTCTGAAAATTATAATCGGATAAAATATTTTGTTCGAGTAACTCATACCAGAGGCAGTGTAGCATTAGTCCAAATTAATTTAAATAGACTGTCTAATAATAGTTCTGTCTTTAGTTATACACATACTACTTATGATTTAATTCATTTACAAAACGACCGTAATTTCATTCAATTATCACAACGCCAACAAGAACAAATAAGGCATTATTTTAATCAATTAAAGCCATTACTGATAAAAGATGTAATTGAGACAAATCCATCACAAGAAGGTCAACCACAAAATCATTATCCTTGTGATGCACATAATTTTAAGCGAGATTTAGCAAATCCAAATTGTTATTCAATTACAGTATGTAAAGGTCTTATTGAAATCTTATATCAATTACGAAATGTGCTTTTTCACGGAGAATTAATACCAAACGAACAAAATCAGAAAGTATATAAAAATGCTTATTTTTGTTTAAAATATTTACTTAATAGTTTAAGATAAATCCACCACATAAGCCATACACATTGCCAAGTCGCACAAGCCAACAGCCCAAGCCCAAACTTGCCAATAAGTATGTCTTGCCAACGCTATCAGCAGAACGTGAAGAACAGCCAGCAGGTAACAAAGTATAAACGCAATAGCGGTTTTGTGCTAAAATTAAAGTTTGTATCTTTGTACAAAATGTAGTGCTAAATTGAAAGGTAAGAGCCCTGAAATCCGCTACTGCGTTTATACAAACCGTTGGCAACAATAAAAAAATAGGAATAAATATCTTAAAATTTATTCTTTCAAAGAAGGTTTTTCACTTTCAAAACCCCATTTCTCCATTTCTGCTAATACATTTTTAAGACTTTTACCAAATTCTGT
>JALSLK010000019.1 GCA_026988355.1 Flavobacteriaceae bacterium | reverse complement strand
TTAATAAATAAAAGAACTTATACGATACTTAAATATATAAAATTTTACACTATTTGGCTCTTTTCGACATAATTTATGTAGTAAATATACGACTTTTTTATTGGGTTTTTAGGTTGAATTTTAGGATGCCGTTTTCAAAAAGATTGTCGTTGTAAATTAGTTGCAATTCATTTATTTCTTCATCGTCTTTAAAATAAACTAAAATTCTTTTGAAAGGTGCTAATTTAAAATTACGTTCAAATAAAACTCCTTTACTTTTTATTGTATCGCCTTTTGCTGTTATAGCATAAAAATCATTTTTTATTGTAAAAGCCATGTATTTTACTGCAGTTTCATAATCCGTTGATGTAAAATCTCGTGATAATAAATCTTTTCTATCTTTTTGCTGAAATTCAAATTGTACTACCTTTTCTCCTTTTAATTTATTTTTATAATATTTTATGGAGTCTGAATTTTGCAATTTTAAATTTTTTCTAATATAATACTCAATTGGTAAAATTGTAGCAGTATAATAAATGTCGCCTATTTTGTGTGTTTTTTTGTTGGTTATTATTTCTTTTCCATTTTCTAAGGTTAATGTTTTTGTTTTATCCTTAAAATTGTTATCATCATAAATTAAGTTATCATCGTAATATTCATTGTTAGAATGATTCGATTTTTTATTTTTTGGTGTGTCTTTTTTACAAGAAAAAAGAACTCCAACTAGTATCAAAAAGCATATTATTTTTTTCAATTTCCTTCGTATTTACTATTGGCGAATTTTATAAAATCTTTTGTTATGTCTGCATAATCTTTTCCATACATGATGTTTCCTTGCCCTTGAGCTCCTAATATTATATCAATATTTCTCTTTTTTCCATAAGTATTGATGTAATTGTTTAATCTCTTCCATACTTTTTTATTTACATCATTTTTAACAAATTCTCTAATTTCGGCTAATTCTCTGTCTTTTTCAACTACTACTTTCTGCAATTTAGCATATTCCATTTTTTTAGAATTCGGTATGGTTTTTAATTTTTGTAAACTTTGTTCAAGAATTTTGATGTTATTAACTAAACTATCAAAAACTTTAATCTTTCCTGCATATTTTTTTTCGTTTTGTTTATTTAGGTCTTTCGTCATGTTAAAATCTGTAAAAAGTTTGATATTATCTACATATACGATTTTACTTTTAGAGTCCTCTTTTTGACTAAGAGTTGTTACTAGAATATAAGAAAACAGGCAAATTATTAAGATGCTATTTACGATATTCCACAGATTGGCTTTTGTTATTTTCATATTACTTTTTAACTGTTTTTATTTGGTTATTTACTTCTAACTGAATTGAATCTTTATAGATTTTACGAATATATATGTTTTCATTAAAATAAGAAGATTCTTTCGTGTTTTTTATTTTTCCATTTACCTTTAATATTGCTAGTGTTTGATTATTTGAATTGTTACTTTTTATATAACCTAAATAATCAATTTTTGGCCAAACGAAATTTTTAATTTTTTTTGTCTTTTTATTTGTAGTACTTTTTTTTGTTTTTGTTTTTTTCTTTTTAATAGAAATGACATTTAAAAAAGGATCTCTTTTTAAGGTTGTTAATTCAAATGACTTTTTTTCAACCTTAATCATACTATTCAGGCTAAGATTATTTTGATGTACAACATTTGGTTGTTTTGTAAATCGTTTTGTGTATTTAAAAATTAGCATTCCCCAAATTCCAAGTACCAGTATTATTAAAAGAATATTTAGGTGTTTCTTTTTCATATTTATTCGATAATTAGTTCTCTTATTTCGCTATATGTTCCTATATTTCCTGCTTGATCGAATGTTTTTACTCTCCAATAATAGGTTCCAGTTGCTGCAAAGGTGTAGCTTAAATTATTTTCGATTAATTCGGTTGTGTTTATTAGACTATTAAAACTATTGGTTGTTGCTATTTCTAAAACATTGGTTAATGGTGCATGTACATTTCCTCCATCTATTCCTGTGTTCCAACTAAAGTCTACGCTCGTTGTTGATGTTGCTTGGTTTTCTGGATTGAGAAGTACTGGTGTATTTGGCAAAGTAATGTCGTACTGAAATTTTCGAAACGCAAATACGGTTTCACTAAATGCATTTTTCGCTTTAACTTTCCAAGTATATAAATCTTCTGTTAAACCTGTTTCTGTCGGTAAATAAAAATTATTTGTTGGTGTTGCTTGTTCTATTATTGTATTTGAATTTTCATCTCCTTTTACGATTTGGAATACATAAGAATCTGCTGCGCTCAATGAATTCCATGTAAAGTTAGATTGTATTGTATTGAGATACACATCTTCTTCTGGAATGCTCAATATTACAGTTTGATTTGTTAATTCTATTACTTCATCTACTTCAAAGCCTATTGGTTCTGAATATATTGTTTCTGAAATATTATTAATACCACGAACTCGCCATTGGTAATTACTTGGCGATAATTCAAAACTAATATTGGTAACGGTTACTAGCGAATCGATAACAAACGAAACTGGATTTGAAAAATTCGGCTTTACTATCTGAATTTGATATGCATCCACATTTTCTAATTCCGACCACTTAAATGTAATAGAATTGGACGCAATTACATCGTTTTGAATTGGTATAATTGTATTTATTTCTTTATCCGAAATATCTTCGGCTATTATTTCACTACAACTGTATAAAGCGAATGAAATTACCACCATAAGTAATACTACTTTATGGTATCTTTTTAAAATTTTGAAACAATACTTTTGCATATAATTTATTTTTTCTGGTTCTGTTATCTTTTTTTGTATATAGATTTATACTATTTATTTTTGAATTTTGAAATTGCTTTTCAAACGCATAAATTGTTTTTAAGATGTTATTATAACTACCTTCTATTTCTAAAAAATTAGAATATATAGCAATATCATTTGTTTTATAGATATGCTGTTTTCCTAATGACATAATATTAACTTTTAAAGAATCGGATTGTTTGGATGCAAAATTCAATATTTTTTGTTGGATTAAATTATCATCGACACTGTTTCCTAAAACTCTATTAATATTATCTAATTCTTGCTTTAAAACTACGATATTATTCTTTAATTGTGTACTATCTAATTTTTTATTTTTTAATTTAAGATACGTGTTTACAGTACGAAACGTAGGTTTGTACAATTTTTTATAGGTAGCAAAAAACAACAACACTAGTACCAATATAATTAGTATTCTTTTTTCTTTAAAATTAATTTTATCAAACATATATTATTTTAGAATAATTTCTAATTTAAAGTTAGATTGGTTTTTTTTATCCTTATCGTAATTTACAATTTCAATTTTATCTATCCATTTTTTTGCTCTAAGTTGTTCTAAAAAAACATTAAATGCATTGTTTGTAGTTGTATTACCTGAAACCTCTAATTTTCTATCGTTTATTTCAATCTGTTTGTCTTTATTGATTGTTTGACTTATTGGTAAGATTTCCATCTTTTTTAAAACGATATTATCTGGCAATATATTTCCTATTTCATTTATATAAAAAGACAGAAAATTGGTATTTAAAAATCCTGCCATTTGGATTACTTCTAGCTTTCTATTTTTCTCGCTATTTAGTAAGTTATATTCATTTTGATAATTGGTAGTATTACTTACCAAATTAGATATTTTATGAATTCTATTGGTTGCAAATCCTTTAAAAATAAAATTTAATAATATGGTTGCTGCAAAAAGTAGTAATCCAATTTTGGTTATGGCATCAAATTGTTTTTTATATTTAAAATCTATCGTGTTTTGTTCGATAGTATTATTTGCATAATAGTTACTTAATTTATCGGAAGGAAAATAGTGATTTAAACCTACCGAAAATAAAAATAATTCTAAGGTGTTTTGTTCTCCTTCATTTTCAATTAAAATGGTATTTATGGTGCTACTTTTTACTTTTGTAGAACTAACATAATCGGTATTATCGTAGTTTAATACAATATCATTTACTTGCAATGATGCTTCATTAAATACTTTTTTAAATAATAAATTTGTACTTAAAACTCCGATTACAATATCGATTACATAATATTTTTTCTCCATAAAATAAGACAGGAAATCATCTATTTTGTCTTTTCTAGAAAAAGCGGTAAATATTTCGGTTTCGGTTTTGTATTTTGTAACATAATAATCATCAGAATTATCGTTTAGTATTAAATCATTATCGCCTTTTGCGTATACAATCCCCGAACCTGTAAATGCAATTATTAATGGTATATTTTCATCTATAAAACCCATCGATTCTATATTTGCAATGTCTTTTTTAAATACAATTACCTGAAGTTCGCCTTTTTCTTTGGTTAAAATTGCATAAAAAAATTCTCTAGAGTCTTTGTTATTAATAACTCCTATTACTCCTACTTTATCGTTTAAGCCTAACTTTATTTTAATTTTATCTATCATTAATAATAAACGGTTGGTTTGATAAAAATATGCAATTTCGATTTTGCTTTTTTCTTTTTCCGACTACTAAAAAACCATTTTATAATTGGTATTCTTGCTAAAAACGGAGTTCCTGTTCCTGCATTAGATTTTTCAGCTTCATCCAAACCTCCTAACAAAATCATTTCGCCATTTTTCACTCTTACTAAAGATTCAAACTTCTGTGTCGTTTTTCCTGGTGGTGCATTTTCTCCATTTCTTCCTGTAAAGGCACTTTTTTCAACTAAAATGCTTAGTGTTACATCTTCGTCTTTGGAGACTAATGGTCGTATTCGGAGACTTAAATTTGCCTCTGTTGGTTTCCATTGTCCAGATTGTAAAACATTGTTATTTACACCTTGTGTTATTAGTCGATTACTTTGTTCGAAATAGTAATCTGTTGCTCCTATGGTAAATGTTGCTTCGTGTCCGTTTAATGTCGATATTTTTGGTGTGGATTCTAAATCTATTATTGAATTATTTTCTAGCATTTTTAAACTCATATAAAAGTTATTTGTAACCTTTCCGAGATTAAAAATTCCCAATCCATTAAATGCTCCTATAATTTCGTTTATCATATTAGAATTTAAGGTTACATCTGTTGTTGGATGTAAATTGTTTAAAGATGATGTTATTTTTGTATCCGACACTCCAGTTTGTAATCCTGTTTGGAACTCGTATGATTTATCGTATTGTACTATTAAAACTTCTATCTGTATCATTGGTACATTGATGTCTATTTGCTTTAAGAAATCTTTTAGTTCTTCTATTGCTGCATAATGTCCTGATGCTACGATACCATTTAATTCTATAAATTCTTTTAGTTCTAATTCTTGTGTTATTCTTTGTGGAATTGCATCCAATACTGTTTCGGTAGTTCTGTTTTCTAACTGAATAAATTCCGTTGTTCTAAGTCCTTCTGCATTTTTTTCGCCTATTAAAAAATAATCGTCTTTCTTTTTAAACGTATATTTTGTTCCTTTAAAAATATGTTCTAACAACGATTGAAATGACATATCTTCCATAAAAAAGGAAGTCGTTAAGTTTTTATCTATATCGGAATATAAAAAATAATGCGTTCCAGATTTTAGAGATGCATTGTAAATTACGTCGATTATTGCTGTATTATCGGCTTTTATATCTAAATTTTTATTTGGATTTATTTTTATATCTAATCCAACTGCATCATGATTTATTATCTGACCTGTTTTTATTCCTTTTTTTAATTTTTTGATTTTTGGTTCTTTGTCTTCTTCTAAAAAATAAAATCCGTTTCCGTCTTTAGTTACCTTTAATTTATTTGATTTTGCCATCATATCTATTACTTGATCAAATGGTCTATTTAAGATATAACTGGTTACTCTTTTATTTCTAATTTCTGGCGATAATACGATGTTCTTTCCAGAAGCATCTGTAATTGCTTTTGCAACATAAAACAAGGTGTCTTTTTCTACTTTTAAGGATAAAAAATTAGTGCTTTTTTTATAGTTTAAATCTACTTTTTTTCGCACATATTCTTTCTTCTTTTCTTTCTTTTTTTCTCGTTTCTTAAATGAAATGATATTTTCTAAAAATGCGACTTCTATTTTGTGTTTTTTTATTAAAAACAACAAGACGTCTTTTACTTTTACATTGTGAAAGTTATTTATTATAATCTGATTTAATTCTGAATCGACACTTACATTTAATTTGTGTTCTATGCCTATTGCTGTAATAAAATCGAACAATGATATTTGTGAAACACTGGTTTCCATAACTTCATTTAGTCCAATTTCTGTCTTTGCTAATTCATTAAATTTTTCTTTTAACTCGCTATCTTCTATTTGACTGTATACATTCGATACTATCAAAAAGAATAGAATAACCAGTATTTTTGCAATTATTTTTTTCATCTAATTTGTTATTAATAAAGGGTATATTTCTTTTAACGATGTTTCTCCATTTTCTAATAGTTTAAAGGCTTTATCTGCTAAAGTTTTAATATCGTTTTCTTTTAAATATTCGCTTATGTTCTTTTTTTTCTTTTTTATGATATCTATTATATCTTTTTCAATTGGAATCATTTCATATATCGCTCTTCTTCCTTTATAACCTGTAAAATGGCATTTTTCACATCCTATTGCTATATGGTGTTTTTTTATTGGGAATGGCAATTTATAATTTTTTGGGAAATCTTCCATATCTATTACACTTTCTTTTTTGCATTGGACGCATAATTTTCGTACCAATCGTTGTGCGATAGATATATTTAGGGTTTCTGCGATTAAAAAAGATTGTATTCCCATATCCATTAATCTAGAGATTGTTCCCCAAGCCGAATTGGTATGTAATGTCGAAAATACGAGATGTCCTGTTAACGACGCTCGTATTGCCATTTCTGCTGTTTCTTTATCTCTTATTTCTCCTAACATTATGATGTCTGGATCTTGTCTTAAAAAAGACCGTAATGCACTCGAAAATGTTAATCCTACATTTTCGTTTAATTGTACTTGATTTATTCCTTTTAATGTGTATTCTACTGGATCTTCTATGGTTAAGATATTTCTTTTTACTTCATTTAGTACTTTTAAGGTTGCGTATAATGTGGTTGTTTTTCCAGATCCTGTCGGTCCACTAATTAGAATTATTCCGTTACTTTTTTTTATAGATTCTAGATATATTGCTTTTTCTTTTTCTTCAAAACCTAAATCATCGATGTTAATGTTAGAAGCATCTTGTCCTAAGATACGCATCACTATTTTTTCTCCAAAGTGTGTTGGTAAGATAGATACTCTTATGTCGTAACCTCCTATTTTTGTTCTACCATCTTGTGGCAATCTTTTTTCGGATATATCTAGATTTGCTTGTATTTTTATTCGGTTTACTATTTCTGGATATACTTCTTTCTCGATTCGTTTTTTTTCGATTAACACACCATCTATTCGCAATCGAACTCTTGCAAATTCGCCATAAATTTCAAAATGCACATCACTACTTCCAATACTAATTGCATCATTTATAATATCGACTAAAATGCCTTTTTGTTTGTTACTTGTAGGTTTTTTATTAGATTGTCTGTAATTTATATTTAGTAATTTGTGTATTTCGTTTTCTGTAACAATTTCAAAATCGATATCCACTCCAAGTATTACTTCTAACTCTTCTTTTAAATGGTTAAGATTTGCATTTTCTCCTACATTAAAAACAATTTTATTATTCTCATTTTTTAATGGCACTATTTTATAATGCCACGCTAGTTCTTTTGTTAAAATGTCTTTTATTCTTGTATCTACAATCATTTTCTTTTTAATTTAGCAATAATAAATCTATATATAAACTTTTATTTAGATACTTAAAATATCCTATAAAACAGATTAAATAGATAGATAAATATCCTGCAAGTGGTATTAGTTTATTTTTTAGTTTTATAGATACTAATAAATGTGTTAACATACTTATAAACAAACCTGATATAAAAAATAGCATATAATTTAAGGTACTAAAAAGTGGTATTATTGCTATAAAAAATAAAATATCTCCTAAACCTAATCCGTAAATTAAATCGTCTGTTTTTTCTTTTTTTGTCATAATTGTATACAATTTTAAGCTCCCTAGATTCAATATTATAAATGCAAAATTAAATAGTAATATACTAACTTTAAAATTGTTTACATACCAATAAGTCAGTGTGATAAATGATAATAAAACGAGTAAGCCAACGTGTATTAATCGGTATTTTATATCTTGAATAAATAGAATTACTAATAGTACTATAAGGAGTATAAGTAAAATAGTATTCATTAATCTTTAACCGTTTCTACTAATTTTCTCTTATGATCTATTTCCCATTCATTAAATATATTATCTCCATCAAAGTCCGAAAGTGCTCTTGCTTTTGCTTTAAACCCGTTATTCGAAAATTCCACAATAGATATTTCATAAACTGCCTGTCCTCCTTCTGAAATAGTTGGTTCTTTCGTAAATCCTATTTCATCAAAATTATTAGAATATTTTGAATGTCTATAAAAATAATTTTTCTCCAAATTATATAAATGATTCAACATATTTTGTGCTTCTAAGGATTTTGCCTGTGCTATTACAGATGTTTGGTTTGGTAATACTAACATAATAAGTATCCCTATTATTGCCAAAACAATTAAAATTTCACTTAGTGAATATGCTTTAACTCTATTTTTTTTTTGTGTTCCCTTTTTTTTCATAATACTTTTATTTTAACACGTAAATATATAAAAAATTATCAACCTCTATTCAAAATTTTACTTAAATCAAACATTGGTAAGTACATTGCTATCATAATAACACCTACTATTAAGCCTATTATGGTTATTATTAACGGTTCCATGATTACACCTATGGTTTTGGTTTTGTATTCTACATCTTCGCTGTATTGTGTTGCTAATTTGTTAAACATAATGTCTAATTGGTTCACTTCTTCCGCCACTTTTATCATCGAAACCAAATTCGTATCGTAAACGTTATGTTTTGACATGCTATTTCCTAAAGATTTTCCTTTTATGATGTCTGCTGTTATTTTTGATATTGTAGATTCTATTGGATAATAATTTATCATTTTTTCGATAAGATTTAAAGAATCGATCAATGGCTTTTTGGAAGATAATAGCAAACTCATAGATTGGCAATATCTTGCTAAATAAATAGTATTTATAATATTACCAAAGAATGGAATTTTTCTTGTAAAATTAGAGGTAAAACTTCTGTATCCATCTTCTTTTTTAAAGTATAAATGAATCGCAGTGAATATAACTATTATAGCCAAAATAAAACCCATTATAAAGGATGAATTATCGGATATGTAAATAATTTTTCTGGTAAGACTTGGCAATTCTCCTCCAAATTGTTTAAATACTTTTGCAAACATTGGAACGACACTTCGCAACATAAATACGAGTACTAATATGGTAATTAGAATTACAAATGCTGGATATGCCGACACCGTTATTATTTGTCTTTTAATCTGTATTTTACGGTAAAAAAATAGTTGTAATTCATTAAATATATGTTCTAAATTTTTAGTTTCTTCTCCTATTTCTACACTGTATATTTCGTAAGTCGAAAATACGCCTGTTTTTTTCATGGCAAAGTTTAAACTTTTCCCTTTAAGAATTTCATTCTGTATGGTTGCAATTACGATACGATCCTTTTTTTTAGTTTGTAATAAAATAATGTCTATTGCCTTTTTTAGACCTACGCCAGACTGTAGCAAAATCTTTAGCTCTTTGTATAACTTTTCTTTCTTCTTATCATTAAACGAATATAGAAAGTTTAAATCAAGACTAGAATTTCTGTCTTGTTTTTGTACACGTATTTTTTTGTCTTTTTTAGAATATTCTGTTATATCAATTTTCATTTGTCAAAAATATTCGTTTTAAAAGCATTATTATATTGTTTATTTAGTACTAAAGGTATTGGTTCTCCAAATAATGATAACTCTAATTGCAATTGTGTAATGTAGTCTTTTTGATTTATTTTTTTATCTATTACAGATGATTTTATAGGTATTGTATCTACATTGTTGTTAAAATGTTTGATAATATAGGCATCTTTAAAAAGGTAAGAAATGGAAATAGAATCATTCATTTTAATATGTATAGTATTTTGTTGCGACTCGATACTTTCGGCAAAATAAAATTCTCTTTTTAAGTTGTTTTTTAAAAAAGCATAGTCGGCAGTTTTAATACTAGTCTCATTATGCATATTTAATTGTTTTAAAAAAGAAGAAAATAACACAAAAACTATCAAAGAAATGACACTCATAATTACCATACTTATAATGACTTCAAAAAGAGTATATGCTTTAAATTTAGAATTCATTCTTTTGTATTAGGTATTCTATTATTTTTATTTTTTTCTTGTTCTTAGATATGGTAAACTTTACTAATTTTAATTTTTCGTTACCTTTATAATTGGTTATATTTTGACTTATATTAAACTCTTTAAAGTTAATATTTTTATTTGTAAAAGATTGTTTTACTTCACATTCTTCTTTTAATTCAGCTACTTTTTCTATCATTTGATAATACGAAATAGTCTCTTGTGAACTCATAATATTTACAAAAATATAGGTTGCTACTGTTATTGTTATTGAAATAATAGCAATAGATATAACACTTTCGTATATGGAACTTGCTTTTACGGTAGCCATTTTAAAATTGCATGGTTTTTTTCGTCCTCATTTTCAATTTCAAAGTTAATAGTAACAAAATCTTTAGGCAAATCTAAAACATTAATTTCGCCATCTTTTATCGCATTATCGTATTTAGAATCGCCAGTATCTAATTTAAACTTATTGGTATAGATTGTACCGTAGATTTTCCCTTTTAATTCTGTAGTTCCTTGGCAATAAATCGTTCCAATAATTCGAGTGTTTTTATTTATGTTTAGATAGTTCGTCCTTATATGTTCTGTTTTTCCATAGAGTAAAATGTTTCCATACAACTTACTATTCTCGCCAATATCAATTTTTACATCATCTCGAGTTTCGTTCATTAAATGAAGAATAGATGGCGAGTCTAAAGTTACATTTTTGTCTATTTGTATTTGTTTGGTTGCAAATAACTGGACACTTCCTTTAAATCCACTTTCGATATAAATTTTTGGACTTTGGATGATTACATCGTTCAAAATAGCCGTTTTTTTAATACAGATAGAATCCAAAGATTTTAAGATAAACTTACCAGAAATTTCAATGTTTTTTATGTCGATCGATTTATCCAAATAAATAACCTTGGTAGGTTGATTAAATTTATTTATTAATTTTGAATTGTGCTTAATATCTTTATATGCTATTTTATCGGAAGAATAGCTCGATATTTGATATGTCTTATTTATTTTAGGTAATTCTTTTTTTGAATTACTAATATTTCCAAGAATAACATTTTTCTTATACTGTTTGTTATTAATGTGTAATCTACTAATACCAACTCTTGGTAGTTTACAATCTCCTTTAATTTTTGTGTTTAATAAATACAAAGGTTTATTAAAATCTGCTAAATATAATGCCAATTTATTTGTTTTATTACTTCCAATAATAGCCATTTTTTTTATGGTATCTTTTCTATAAAAAGAATTACAATATAGCAAATCTAAAAATCCCCATTTTTCTCTCTTTACCGAAAATCTGAATGCATTACTAAACGGTTTTTCTATTTGTTCAATGGAATCTAATTTAGAATAATTAGCTAATGCATAGGCAATACTCGAAACATTAAAATCAATTAATTCGTTTTCAAGTTCTAGTTTTGTTTTAATTAATTTATCCGTACTGGAGTTTAAAATTAAAACACTCAATACAACTCCAATCAACAGCATTAGTATGAGAGCATAGAATAAAGAGCCTGCTTTTAGCATTTATTTTTTGATTTGTTTTTCTTTTTTATGAAAAAGGCGATACCAAAAAGATTTTTTCTTTTTTATTTTCTTTGGTTTTCTCTTTTTAGACTTAGAATTTCCATTCTCTTTCTTATGAAAAAGTTTACTAAAAAAATTCTTTTTACGTTTTTTTTCTCTAACTTTTTTGACTTTTTCAGTACCGTTAATGTATGTAATGGTATCTCCTTTTTGAAAATTTATCCAAGAGCCAGTTTTCTTCCCATTGTTATATTTCCCTTTCCATAAAGGACTACCATCTTTATTAAAGCTAATAAACTTTCCTTGAAGAGTACCCTTATCCCAATTTTCAATTGTATTCAAATTTCCATTCAAATACCATTCTTTCCACATACCATCTTTCAAGCCATTTTTAAAAAAACCATTTTCAATTAATTGATTGGATTTTATTTCTTTTTTTAAGTAGGAGCCATGTAAGACTTTTCCATGAGAACCTCCAACATTAGAATGTATTTTGTTTAATTGATACCAAAAATAAGTATTTTGCTTCTTGTGCTTTATGTCTTTGTTAGATATATTAATGTGGAATTCATAATAATATTTAGAATCAGAATACGTTCGTATACTAGCATCTTGAAGAGTGAAGCTACTTGAAAAAATAAATATTAAACTAATAAATAGTTGTATAGAAAATTTCATAAATCTTTTATTTTTTGTTCAAAAGTACATTTTTTTGAACAAAAATAATATTTTAAAAAAATCCTTTTTTTTTAAAAAAAAGACATTAATATCTTTCATATTGTTGTTATTTACATGTTTTAGCGTATTATTCTTAACATTAATGCAAATACACTGTATTATATGTAAAAATAATTACTGTCAAATTAAAAAATAATATGTTATTTTTTTGTTAAATTAAAAAAGTTGTGTAACTTTGGATACAGAAATTCAAAGCATTAATACACTTCCCCCCTTAGTGTTGGTCTTTTGAATTTAAGCCCTAAACAAACAAGATATTTTACGTATGTCTATGGCTTAATGAATAGTTAAAGTTAATAAACACCTAGTTCATGTTTTTATAATTATTATTGTGAGGCATAAAATGAAAATTAGTTGTAAATTTTATTACTTATTAAAAGTAGGGTAACAAGATTCAATGTTTTACTCTCTATGTTAGGAACCTTGTAAGAGGAACTACAAAATATAATTAATAGTACTTAACTTTAACCATTCTAAATGTGGGAAAAATAAAATAAATATATAATTCTAAATAAAATTTAATTATGAGAAAAATACATTTTATAATAATTGCAGTGTTAGCATTGCCAATATTTATGTTTGGACAGACAACAATAAATCAAGGCTCTGGTACAGGAAGTACTGGTGCAGGAGGATCTTACAATAGCTTTTTTGGTTATTTTGCTGGTGCAGTCACTACTGGAAGTTATAATACTTTTATAGGTGCCAACTCTGGATTGAAAAATACCACAGGATATAATAACCTTTTTAGTGGTGCATATTCTGGATATGCAAATACGACAGGACATAGTAATGTTTTTTCAGGGTATCATGCTGGTCACTCAAACACTACTGGACGTCATAATTTATTTGATGGATTTCAGTCTGGTTATAGGAATACAACAGGATTTTATAATGTATTTAATGGAGCTCATACAGGGTACAGTAATACAACTGGTATTGGGAATTCTTTTTATGGGTATTCTTCAGGTTATAAAAATACCACAGGACATTATAATTCATTTTATGGGTATCAATCTGGTCGAAGTAATACCACAGCACGCTATAACGTTTTTAATGGAATGTATTCTGGTTATTATAGTTCAACAGGTAGCTATAATACTTTTACTGGATCATATTCTGGATTTAGAAATACAACAGGTGAAAGAAATGCCTTTAGTGGTTATGCAGCAGGGCAAAATAATACTACTGGTAAATATAATGTATATACAGGAATGCATGCAGGACAAAGTAACAAAACAGGTACTAATAATGTCATGACAGGATATCAATCTGGATTTAGGAGTACTGGTAAAAACAACACTTTTACAGGAAGTGCTTCTGCATATAACAATACTACTGGTGCAAATAATACTTTCTATGGTTATAGATCTGGTTACAGTAATAAAACTGGTGAGAACAATACCTATATAGGAATAGATTCTGGATCTAAAAATAGGGAAGGGAAAAATAATGTTTTCTTAGGTTTTCATGCAGGATATGCTAATGGAGGTAGTGGAAATGTTTTTTTAGGGCATCAAGCAGGATTTAACGAAGAAGGAAATGATCGTTTATATATAGATAATACAGAAACAACCAAACCATTAATTTATGGAATGTTTGATAAAAATATAGTCGTAATTAATGGAAAAATGGGAGTTGGTACATATTCCTTTCCATCTACAGTTGGAGGAGCAAATATAAGTGCATATACCATGTTTGTAAAAGGAGGTATGTTAGCAGATGAAGTAAGAGTACATACAGGATGGGCAGATTACGTTTTTGATAAAAATTATAATTTAAGACCACTTTCCGAAGTAGAAGCATATATAAAAGCTAACAAACACTTGCCAAATGTTCCTTCTGCCAAGGTTGTAGCTTCAAATGGGTTAGAGCTTGGAAATATAGCTAAAATCCAACAAGAAAAAATCGAAGAATTAACCTTGTATATCATTCAGCAACAAAAAGAATTAGAGCAACAAAAAACAAAAAATAAAGATTTAGAAAATAGACTTCAAAAAGTAGAGCAGTTCATTAATAAAGTAATAAAATAATAGCATAGTATGTATAAGATTCATCATATAATAGTCCTTGTTTTTGTACTTACGATAGGTGCAATAACTGCCCAAAACAATTCAAATAATACATTAAATTTAATAAAGATACTGCATAATCAAGAAATTGAAAGCACATTTAGTATTGTTAAAGAAATGGAATTATCACAAGATAAAAAAGCCAATTCACAAAATAAAGAAGAACTTTTAAATAGTTTGCTTAAAATTTACGAAACGCAATTTACAGCATCCGAAATTAAAGAACTTACAGCATTTTACAATTCGCCATTGGGAAATAAATTAATAAAAAATAAAACCCAATTAAATGGTAAAATAAGTGAAACATTAATGAATTGGGAAATGAAATTACAAGGTATTGATTTAGCACAAATGGAACGAGATAGAATAAAAGAAGAAAAAATGATTATGGAAGATATTAACATTGAAAAAACTATTTCTGCGCCAAAAAACACGGAAATAGAAGAACCAACAGATATGGAAATTCCAGAAGAAGACCCTCTTCTAAAAGAAGAAATGTCAAAGGAACTAAATGCTCCAAAATAAACTAATTTCTCGTTGCTTTGGTTAAAGCAAAATATAGAAGTTTACAAATTAAATAGAACACATTTTTTACATCATTTAAGATTTATATCTATGAAAAAAATAAGAACTAGTTTTACGTATAAAGTTATAACTGTATACTTAGCTTTAAATTTAATATTCCCAATAGCAGGTTTACAAACAGGAATATACCAGTCCTTCGCATTAACTGGAGGACCATCGCAACCAGAATTTAATTCATTTACTCCTATAGGAACTTCGGATATGGTAAGTTTATCCTCAGGAGATTTTAATTACAATATTCCGATAATGGATGTTGGAGGATATCCGTTAAATCTAGCTTATGATTCTGGCGTAACAATGGATCAAGAAGCGTCATGGGTAGGCTTGGGTTGGAATCTAAATGTAGGACAAATCAACAGAAATGTACGTGGACTACCAGATGATTTTAATGGAGATAAAATGACCTATAAAAATAACATGAAACCAAATACAACTATTGGAACATATTTTGGACTGGGAGCATCTGCATTTGGATTAGGAGAAATAGGAGTTAAAGCAAATTTAGGTCTAGGAGTGCAATACAACAATTATAACGGAATTAGTTTTAAACCATCCTTAGGAATATCCTTTGAGTTAAGCGATGCTGTATCAGTTGGAGTAAGTTTAAGTAGTTCTGTAGCCGAAGGTGCTAATGTAAGTCCATCGATTAGTTTAAGTAAAAAATCTTCTGTTGCTGGTGCTGACAAAATAACAAATACTTTAGGTGCAAGTATTAATTCTAGACAAGGTCTAACCTCATTAAGTCTATCAAGTTCCATATCTAAGAGTTTTAAATATACAGACAAAAAAGGAAAAGAACAATCTTACACAGCTAGTAGAGGGAAAGGAGCATCTATTTCTATGAATGACCAACTGCTTTTTACACCAACAAAAAGAACGGAAATGCGTCATGGTAATTTTACATTTAATGCAGCATTAGGGCCAACTGCTTTTGGAATAAGCGGGCAAGGAAAAATTAGTGGTTATGGTAGTTCTCAATGGATGGCAAGTTCGGAGAAAAATAAAAAAGTACATGCGTATGGATATGAACATACCGAACAAAACGAAAAAGGAAGTGCATTTCATGAAGGAAAAAATAAAGGAGTATTAGATTTTAATAGAGAAAAAGACAAAACTTTTTCTAAAAATACAACCATACTTCCTATTACAAATTATACCTACGATAGATATGCAATAAATGGACAAGGAATAGGAGGTTCTTTCCGCCCATATAGAAGTCAAGTAGGATTTGTACAAGATCCATATATTCATGATTTTGGAGGTGGTGGAAATTTTGGTTTTGAAGCAGAATTTGGATGGAATTTCGCAGCAGGTATTGATCTTAAAATTTCAACATCAAATTCACATACAGGATTATGGAAATTTGGAAATCATGCTTTAAGTAAATTTACAGATGTCTCAGAAAATGCACCAATAGAGTATGAAAAAGTATATTTTAGAACAGAAGGAGAATTAAATGTAGATGCCGAAGGTAATGGAACTACTGGAATTTTTAAAAACCTATTAGGAGAAACAAAACCAATTAGAATTGATGTTAGTGGAGGAAAGCACAATAGAAAGCTACAGAGTACATTTGTAAGAAAAGGACTTTCTAATATAGGAATACCTTCTGGAATAAAAAGAAATGCAAGACTTATTAGAAATCAATCTATCCAAAAAATAACAAAAAAAGAAGCATCTAACGATCCTTTTATAGAAGTAAATAATCATGCAAAAAGTCATCATACAGCAGGATTTAAAGTACTTAAATCAGATGGAAGTACGTATGTGTTTGGAAAAACAGCATACAATACCAAAAAAATAGAAGCAACATTTGCAGTTAATGGAACTGGAGATTGTAGTACTGGTTTAGTATCTTATGGAGGTAATGATAATACATCAAATAACAATCAAGGAGTAGACCATTTCTTTAATAGTACAGAAACACCAGCTTATGCACATACCTATTTACTAAGTAGTATTTTATCGACAGATTATGAAGATTTAACCAATAATGGTGTAAGTGATGATGATTTAGGCTCGTACACAAAATTTACATATGCAAATCCATATAATTATAAATGGAGAGTACCTTTTGCAACTAATAAAGCATCTGCAAATGATGGGTTTTTCTCACATCCAAAAGATCAAAAAGGACATTATATATATGGAGAAAGAGAGCAGATATATATTAATAAAATTGAAACAAAAACACATATTGCCATTTTTACATTAACCGATAGAGCCGATGCAAAAGGTGTTTCGGGAGAAAATGGAGGAAGTGGTACACTATCTAAAAAATTAGATAAAATAGAACTTTTTTCTAAAAATGATATGAGTACACCTATAAAAACGGCATATTTCACATACGATTATTCACAATGTCCAGGTGTGCCAAATAGCACTAGTGGTAAACTTACACTAAAAAAAGTGCAATTTAGTTACCAAGACTCTAAAATGGGAATGTATAATCCATATTCTTTTGAGTACGGACAAATAAATGGAACTTCATTTAATCCTAGTTATAATTTAAAAGGCTATGATATTTGGGGAAATTATAAAGAAAATAATGGTACCTGTGGTGTAACTAACGGTGCACCATCAACAGCAGAATTTCCGTATGTAGAACAAAATAAAACAACAGCAGATAAAAATGTTACTGCTTGGACATTAACCACGGTAAACCTTCCATCAGGAGGGAAAATTGAAGTACAATTCGAATCCGACGATTATCAGTTTGTACAAAACAAAAAAATAATGCAATTGTATGATATGTATGGAGCAGGAGAAACTGCAACTCCATCGCAAACAAATACCTTATTTAATGGCTCAGATGATTTTAAATATCTCTATGTAAAAATACCAGATGGAGCTTTTAATGTAGATGATTATATACAAGAAATAAAACAAGATCCAATTTATTTCAAATTTTTACTTCAAATGTCTGCCAGTAGTGGAACAAAATACGATTTCGTAACAGGTTATTTGAATATTGATCAAAATAAACCTTCAAGTACAACAACTATTGGAGGACAAAAAATTCTTTCTTTACCAATGAAATTCCTTAGTATGGAAGGCGGTTGGTTTAATAGCAATCGAAAAGTAAACCCAATATCTAAAGCAGGATGGTATTTTGGACGACAAAATATGAATCGAATAGTTTATAGTCTAGGCGGAGATTACTCTACCAATACAAGTGTAGTGGCTGTTGTAGAAGATTTGATTGGTTCAATAGGTGCTATTGTTGAAATATTTAAGGGCCCAAACAAAGCATTAAGAGATAAAGACTGTGCAAAAAGATTCAAACCAAAAAAATCATGGGTACGACTGTTAAACCCAACCAAACGAAAACTTGGAGGAGGATCTAGAGTGAAAAAATTACAAATGCACGATAATTGGGATGTTATGACATTCAATACAGGTAATGATGTCTACAAGCAATTCTACGGACAAGTATACTCTTACGATAATGAAGATAATACAACAAGTGGTGTTGCAACATTTGAGCCAAATGGAAGTGTCGAAAATCCGTTTGTAATGCCATTTTATGATAATGGACCAGATTCTAAGAAAGATCGTTTATTAGCTCCAAAAGAAATGAATTTTACTGAAAAACCAATTGGTGAATCCTTTTTCCCTGGCCCAACAGTAACCTATGGTAGAGTTACCGTTAAGAACTTACAAAGAGAAAATATTACCAAGCATGCAACAGGTAAGGTAGTAAATAGCTTTTATACTTCTTATGATTTTCCAACACATACAGACTATACAGAAATCGAAGCAAATTACGATGCACCAAGCACATTATCCAAATTATTAAATTTTAGTGTTAAAACACATTTAACCTTATCACAAGGTTTTGTAATAGAAACCAATGATATGAATGGCAAACAAAAAAGCCAATGGGTTTATGCAGAAGGACAAGATGCACCACTATCAGGTGTAGAATATAAATACAGTGTAAATGCATCAAATGGTAGATTAAATAATCTATTACCAGTAATTAACGATGAAGGAAAGATTGAAGGAAATACACTCATAGGTGTAAATTACGATGTAAATAATGATTTTAGAGAAAGTAAATCCGTAGAAAACACCTATGGAATTAATGGAAATTTAGCAGGATTTCTAGTATTTATATTTCCAGCACTAATACCAGTACCACTACCAACTTATGCACATCATGAAAATATATTACATGTTTCTACAACTACAAAAGTGGTACAGAAACATGGAATTATGACCGAAAAAATTGCGTATGATTTAGGAGCTAGAGTATCCACAGAGAATATTGCTTGGGACAAACTTACAGGTCAAGTTTTAGTAACCAAAACAATAAACGAATACGACGATGCTTACTATAGTTTAAACTATCCATCGCATTGGTATCCTGGCTATAAAGGTATGGGAGCAGCGTCACATAATTTAGATTTACAGGGAACGTTGACCTCTTTTGGATCTGGAAATACATTTACTTTAAATGGAGCTAATGCATTGACACATCTCTTACCAGGAGATGAACTAGCAACAATAGATAATAATGGAAATTATTTAAAATTATGGATTGTTGATATTAATAATACAGGAAAAGTAACATTGATGAATAGAGAAGGTATTGTGATGAATAATCCCAATGGAGATCACTATAATTCCTTTGATTTTAAAATAGTCCGTTCAGGATATAGAAATTTACAAATGTCATCTATGGCAAGTGTGACTACAATGACAAATCCAGTATATACCTCTGGAGGAGCAATTAGAAGTTCGGTTCCAAGTTTTGAACCGTATAATCCAATAACAGATAAGATAATTAATGCAAGTGCAGTTGAGTATAGTGATTTTTGGAAATCACAATGTGAGAGAAGATTACCTTATTTTAAAGTAGATTCTACTATTTACGATGAAGATAATAACCAAGTATCCGGAGTTGGATTTTTAAATCTTATCAACGAGAAAGAAATTAATCCATACATTTATAATATTAGAGGAGATTGGAGAGCAAAACGATCTTATGCATATCTTACCAAAAGAAAAGCAACAGCAGATCCTCGTACAGATGGTTATTTCCTAACATTCAAACCATTTTATAAATATGCCAGTTGGGCAAGTGATTGGGTAATAGACAGAAGTCAATGGACTTTTGCAAGTCAAGTTACGCAATACAGTCCTTATGGAACAGAATTAGAAAACAAAGATGCTTTAGATAGATATTCTTCTGCACAATACGGATACAATTATACCTTACCAACAGCAGTAGCTTCAAATTCA
The DNA here is from genome assembly GCA_026988355.1 of Flavobacteriaceae bacterium. Lineage (GTDB taxonomy): Bacteria > Bacteroidota > Bacteroidia > Flavobacteriales > Flavobacteriaceae > S010-17. The sequence continues at coordinate 1,750 of JALSLK010000019.1, read as the reverse complement.
GAATACAGAGAAATTGGTTTCGATGGTTTCGAAGATTACGATGCTACGGCAATAGAAGCTGTAAAACCACATTTTGGTTATCAAGACGATGTAATTGTTAATGGTAGTGCAACAGTCGTAGAAACAGCACATACAGGTAGAAGAAGTTTAGAAGTAAATTCTAAATCAACAGCCACAACAACATATAGATTAATTGACTGTGTTACTGAAACTTCAGGTGGTATTAAAATAAAAAATAATAGGACAAAACAAAAAGTTAAATATCTAAAATCTAGGTATATTGATGATATGTGTAATAAGATTGATGAATCCATTAGTTTTAATTTATTAGAGGAAGAATCATTTAATTTAAAAGGAGAAAATTTAAGTTTTTCTATTATTAAAGAACCTTCATTTGGAACCATAAAAATTGATGACAATGGTACTAAAACTTTAAAAGATGATATTTTAATTTATACCAAAACAAAAGAGGAGAAAGTAGATGCGTTTGCCTATCAAATTTGTACTTCTACTGGAGAATGTAAATCAGGATCTTTTATCCTTTTATGTAAAAAAGAACAAGAAAAATCTCAACAAAATAATTAATCATGATAAAAAATATATTATTCGTCATACTTATATATTGTTTGAGTCTTCAAGTAAAGGCACAAACAACAGACTGTGGTAGTCATATTGTTTTCCTTTTAGATGGTTCAAGTTCTTTCCAAGCAGCCAATAAAATTAGTGTTAAAAATGCTATAGTGGATTTTATTACAGAAACACAAGATAACGATGTTTTTGTTTCGGTACTACCATTAACGAGTGATTTTAGTGGTGTCATTTATCCAAACCCTCTAAGTCTTCCTAATGATGGTTTTAACTATGTATTATATAGTAATGATTCCACAGATTTCAATACTTTTTTTAATAACTATATTAATAACACTCAAAGTAGTGGAGCATATACAGATTATTGGACTCCTGGACTAAATTTTATACATACTAACCTAGTTGGAAATACCTCTTTTAGAGATCCTGATATGGTAATTCTCTTTGGAGATGAAGCTCCAGGCCCTTATAGTGCTACTGGAGGCCCTTTAGCAGCTACTGCTGGTCAAAATTTAATCAATGATGGCGTTAATTTGTTTTATATGTTATTAGATAATTATACTAGTAATGGTACTTTAGGAACTACGTATTATGCTCAGTTATATGTACCTAGTGGTACAACACCTAGTGGTACAACAGAAGATACTGTTCCTAATTTCTCAACATTTCCTAGTTATTTTCTTGCCGAAAATTTTAGCAATATGCAAATTATTTTAGAAAATTTAAAACCCATATTAATTGAGCAAGGTTTAATTTGTGGAGATTGTGACGATTGCTATTCATTTCAGCCATTTGCAGGAGAAAAGTATGTACTAGATGCTTGGATAAAAGAAGAACAGCTAACACAACAAACAGATTACACACATAGTCAAGTTAAACTACTATTTTTAGATGAAGATGAAGTAGAATTACCTAGCAGTACACTTACTTTTACTCCTAAAGGAAATATTATAGATGGATGGCAACGTGTTCACGATTCATTTACAATTCCATCGCAAACAGTCTACATATCTATAGAGTTAGTAAACACAAACGAACAACAAGGTAGCTCCTATTTCGACGATGTAAGAATATTTCCATACAATGGAAATATGAAATCGTTTGTATACGATCAAAAAACACAAAAATTGATGTCCGAATTAGACGAAAATAACTATGCTAC
>JALSLK010000018.1 GCA_026988355.1 Flavobacteriaceae bacterium | reverse complement strand
TGGTTGGAATTTAAAAAAGATGATGAAGAAATTAAAACTGGAACTTGAAAAAATATTTAATTATTTAAAATTCCATTTTTTAAGCAAAATTATGTTTCTTAATTTTGACTTCATAAGGAATGACTATGTAAAATTGCCACTATTCCAACGCTTTTTGCCATCGCTTCTGCCATCGTATGCGGAGTTTTACATTTTATTAGTAATGGAAAATCCACGCTACACCAACCTCTTTTTCCATCACTAATAAAACGTTTAAATGTGTATGGAAATAATAACATTGTTCTCATCTTTTTATCTTAATATTTTATAAAAACAAATCTAAAGGCACTACGAACCTTAATTTATTTGCTCAATCGTCGCAAAAGGCTATCATTTTAAAAGATGATTATTGCCTTTGCGCTTAATATCAAACCCAATAAAACCAACTTCAATAATCATCTTTTAAAACGTTCCTTTTTTATCTGAATTAAAAAAGGAGGACAAAAAAACGTTTTAAAAGTGAATAAACAGAGGTTGGAAAAGCGAGGAGTTTATTTACTTTTAAAATGTAAACCTTTTTCATCCAGTAGCACGAAATCCAAGCGTTGGCAAGAGCGACTATTTTACATAAAATACGTTATAACTTACAGTTTTGGAGAAGAAAAAGCCGAAGCGACTGTATTATAACGCATTTTATGTTACATAGTTTTGGGAGAAGTTGGCAACTGCGAAAAGGCAAGAAAGGAAAAGGAAGCAAGTAAAATACAGAGGAAAACGAGGAAGCGAGTTTGTTGGATTTTACTTGTGAGGAAATAGATAAAAAGTGTATATTTGTTGATGATAAATGAAGTGAGATACGTTCTTTTAAAAAAATAAAAAAAGTGGTTCTAAAAAAGGGAATGCGTTAAAAAAAGTGATTTTTTGCTAAAAAACGTGTTAACTACTTCCCGTTCGGTATGCTTGTACCTCATAGAACTTTTTCAAGTCCAGAGTACAGATATGGGTTTCAAGGACAAGAGAAAGATGATGAAGTTAAAGGAAGTGGAAATTCTATAAATTATAAGTTTAGAATGCACGACCCTAGGATTGGGAGATTTTTTGCTATTGATCCATTATTTAAAGAATATCCGCATAATAGTACTTATGCATTTGGTGAGAATAGAGTAATAGATTCAAAAGAGCTAGAAGGACTCGAAAGAATTTTTGCAGCTGATGGTAAATTTATTGGAAAGATTGGTAATAGCCAGCAAATTAGAGTTATGAACGGAAGTGGTAGTGTGGGATATATTCAAAATCAAATTTCTATAGGTAATAATACGAATTATACTCCTAATGAAAGAAAACAAGCAATCGGTGGATTAATTGATAATAGTTTTGAAGGATTTCGAACTGATGAAGATGCTGCTGCAGGTTTTGCGTGGAAAAATAATAGAGCTTCAGTTAAAGCTGAAAAAGAGTTTGGAGCTGCAATATATTCAGTATCATTATCAAATAATGATGAGTCCAATATTAAAGGTACTACTAATAATTCTATTTTTATTTTAGGAGATACCAAAATTGGAAATAAAGGAGATGTTTCTTTTTCAGATTTATTAAAAGGCACCGAAATTGATACTTTTAAAGGCATGAAGAGAAAAATTAAAATGCCAGGAATATTAGTCGCCTTTATGCATACACATGCTCTTCGTAGTCGAAAAATGTCTACAGGAGGAGGAGGATTGTTTAGTTCGGATCAATCGGTTTCTATACGATTTAATGTACCTATTTTTATGTCGAATTCAAAGGGTGAGTTATGGAGGGGGGATTTTCATATTTATCAGCATAAGGGAGGTTCTCAAGAACGTATTAGGGAAAATATTAGTAGTAAGTATAAGAATGAAGATGGAAGTTCTAGCATAGGTATTGAATCTTCTAATCCTTAAATATATACAATTTGAAAATATATATAATTAGATACTATAAATTTTTATATCTACTGATATTATTGATACTATTCAGATGTCAAATGAAAAATAATGTTCCATTGTTAAATGTATTAGATAATATTGAAAAATCATGGACTAAAGAGCAATTAAAATCATTTGCAGAAAAACCTGATAGTATTGCTATCAATGATGCGTATTTTGGGTATGGTTTGTATTTTAGAAATACAGAATTAAGAAATTCTAATGATTCAACATTAATAAAGTATTTTTATTCATTGGGTGTTTATAATGAAGATTATATGTCTGGTATTGTATTAGGATGTTTACATAGTAAATTGAACAATAAACCAATAAATTTAGAAAAAAGAATAAGTAAGTTGCGTGATATTATATCCAAACAAGAGAATCTAGATAAAAAAAATACTATTCGAGCCTTAAAGTATTATAATAAGTTTAATATTGGAGATACGGTTATTGTAAGGATGCCAATTAGTAGAAATAATAATGCTACACAATATTCAAATCCTGAGGATAGTAAATGGGTACATAATGATAGTTTAGATTTGTTAATTAAAGGAATTATTAAATCAAAGGTTAAAGATTCAATAGATATGTCTTTTAAACTAAAAGTACTATCAATGAATCGTGAGAATGTTAAAGTGCTGATGAGAAGTGTAAAAGTAGGAGATATAATAAAATCTGATTTTAGTTTTGATATTATTACCGCTGTTAGGTAATGGCCCCTGCTAGTGCTAGTCTTTGACTAGTACCGAACCAGAAAAGAAAAAATAAGCCCTACACAATTTTTAGGCTAGTGTCATTAAAAATTAAGTTTAAAAAAAATAATTTGTACTTTAGTAAAATGAGTAGAAAGTATAAATTTCATAATCCTACAGCAGCATATTTTGTTTCATTTGCTACAGTAAATTGGATAGATGTTTTTACGAGGCAAGTTTATTTTAATGTATTAATTGATAGTCTAAATTATTGTAGGAAAAATAAAGGTATGGAGTTATACGCATATTGTTTTATGACAAATCATGTTCATTTAATATTTAGGTCGACCAATGACAAGCCATCAGAATTATTAAGAGATTTTAAAAAACATACTTCAAAACAGTTAATAAAAACGATAAAAGAAAACCCACAAGAAAGCAGAAAAGAATGGTTGTTATGGATGTTTGAAAGAGCAGGAAAAAACAATGCAACTATTAGTAAATATCAATTTTGGCAACATCACAACAAACCGATTGAACTATGGAGTACTAGTGTTCTAAAGCAAAAGATTAATTATATACATAATAATCCAATAACATCTGGTTTTGTGATAGACGCAGTAGATTGGAAATACTCTAGTGCTAAAAATTTTGAAGATGACCACGCTGTTATTGAAATTGATACGGTTGGTTTTTTAGGAATTGATAATTACTTTAAATGTAATAAAAGTTGATTAATAATAGACTGCCAATCAATTATAATTTACTTTAGTAAGTGTTAAAGGGTCAAGAAACTCAAAATGAGTAAGCGTTAAAGGTTCCGCTTTAATTAAATCATCTTTAAAAACAGAGAACACAGCGTCATTAAAAAAACCATCATTTTTAATAAGTTCAATATCTTTTTTACGAATAAGACGTACAAAAAACAGACGTTTGGTTAACAGTAAGTAGTTGTAATTTTTATCCATACGACCAAGTAATTCTTCACCGTATTTTTCAGTAAGTTTAGCAGTTTCTAAAGTCATATAAATGTTAAACTTATGGTTATTATCTACTTTAGTGAGCACAGGTTCTAATAAGGAATGTATGATAAGTTCTTTCCATTGGTAATATTCCTTGTCTAGACCGCTATTGTCTAAAAATTGTAAATCCATTAAATTAAAATTTAAGAATTACAAAGATACCATAGTTAATTCTTTATTCTTTTAAAAATTCTTGCAAAACCACCTCCAAAGCCAAAACCATATTTTCATCTAATTTAGACCTCTTTTTAGCTAAGAACTCCAAATTACTAACTTACGCATCCTCCAAACCGAAAAAACATCCATAAACACCTCTAAAGTCTTACTTAAAAAATA
>JALSLK010000017.1 GCA_026988355.1 Flavobacteriaceae bacterium | reverse complement strand
TATTTATTAACTCAAGTATCTGTATATTTTTTTAGTATAAAATAAAAAAGCTGCTATATAAAGCAGCTTTTTAACCCTTGTATTGATGTGTTTTTAATATAACTAACTGATAGTCAATACTATTTTGGGTGGAAGATGGGATTCGAACCCACGACCCTCGGTACCACAAACCGATGCTCTAACCAACTGAGCTACAACCACCATTTACAAAAATATTTTGCGATGCAAATGTAAACTTTTTATTATTTATAGCAACAAAAAATTAAATTAATTTATCCAAAGAATTTACGGCAACAAAACGTTCGGTTGTAAACCCCTCAGCATGAGCAACTCCAATTAATCTTCCTAAATCTTGTGCTCTATAATGAATACTATCTAAGAAGTTTTTACTTGTTATAGGAGAAGTAGGTTCATTACTTTTTGGGTTGTAAAATTGAGAACTGTAAGCCTTTATTGCTTTTGCTTTAATATCAATAAAATCAGAAACATCTACAACAAAATTTGGAACGATGTTATTCCATTGTATATAATGATATACGTGTTTTGGTCGCCAAGCTTCTTGCTGTGTGCCATTAATTGAAGTTTTAATTTTTCTTAATCCAGATAAAAAGCTAGCATCACTAACTAATTTACTTCCTTTTGAATGGTCAATATGTCTATCGTCAATAGCGTTGCATAGTATAATTTCTGGTTTGTATTTTCTAATGATTTCAATAACTTTAAGTTGATGCTCTTTGTCATTAACAAAAAAACCGTCAGCAAAAGCCAAATTTTCTCGTATTTCAACACCTAAAATCTTTGCAGCATTAGCAGATTCTATATCTCTAATTTCTGCAGAACCTCTTGTTCCTAATTCGCCACGAGTTAAATCTAGTATGCCAATTTTTTTTCCAAGATCTATTTCTTTTGCAATAGTGGCACCACATCCTAATTCAACATCGTCTGGATGCGCTCCAATTGCTAATATATCTAATTTTATCATTTGTTATATACAGTGTTTAAATTAAAATTTTTCTTTGTATTTATATTCTACAAATTTAAAATAATTATAAAGTTTATAATTAACTTCTAATCCATAATGTATGTTTAAATCATAATCAATTACATTTTCATATATATTTTTGTTATAATTTATTACATTTCTGGCTCTACTGTTCCATGTTGCTACATAAAATCGGTTTCTATTCTCCAAAAAACTTTCGGTATAATAACTTATAGGTCTAGCGATGGAATTTAAGTACGTTTCAAATCCAATATCAAATATAATAATTTCATATTCTAATTCATCATTAGCAATTTTTACAGCGCCTTCAGGTAAATTAGATTTTTTAATTGTTTTTTGTGTTGTATTACAACTTATGAAGAATAGTAGTAAAAAGGATAAAATTAAATTTTTCATGATATACATTTTAGATTAGAATAATCAAGAACCATTCCGAGATTTAGAAATCAAATTTTAGTTGTAATGCAACTATTTTTTCTTTTTTTTTCGTGTTAATATTCAAATTTGTAACAGAAATTCCTACTAAACGTACAGAGTCTTTAATTTTTTCTTGATAGAGTAAATCTTTTACGGTTTCTAATACTAGGGCTTTTTCTTTAATATATAAAGCCAAGGTTTTACTTCTAGTCTGTTGTGTAAAGTCACTATACTTAATTTTTAAAGTTATGGTTTTTCCAGCAACTTTTGATTTTTTTAATCGTTTTTCTATTTCGTCGGCAATTTTATCGAGTTGTTCTAGAATAAAAACTTCTGATGTTAGGTTCTTTTGAAAGGTATGCTCAGCAGCGATAGATTTACGAATTCTATTTGGTATTACTTGGTTATTATGTATTCCACGTACAATATTATAGTAGTAAAACCCAGATTTATTAAAATGTTTTATAAGAAATTCTTTGGATTTTGTTTTTAAATCTAAACCATTAAAAATACCTAAATTATACATTTTTGCCGTAGTGACTTTTCCTATTCCATAAAATTTTTCTATGGGAAGTTTTTCTAAAAATAAAATAATTTTTTCTGGAGGAATTGTTTTTTGTCCATTTGGTTTATTGATATCAGAAGCTATTTTTGCAATAAATTTACTAGAAGAAATACCAGCAGAAGCAGTTAATCCAACTTCTTTATAAATTCGTTTTCTAATTTCTTTTGCAAGTAAAGTTGCAGATGGATTTAGTTTTTTGTTGTTTGTAACATCCAAATATGCTTCATCTAAAGAAAGAGGTTCGACTAAATCGGTATAGTCTAAAAAAATAGCTTGAATTTGTTTTGAAATTTCAGAATATCTTGCGAAACGAGGTTTGACAAATATTAAATGGTTGCATTTTTTTCGTGCTAAAAAACCACTCATTGCAGAGCGAATTCCAAATTTCCTAGCTTCATAGCTTGCCGCCGAAATAACGCCTCTTTCTCCACTACCACCAACAACAACAGGTTTTCCAATTAGTTCTGGATTATCCATTTGTTCTACAGAAGCATAAAATGCATCCATATCTATATGAATTATTTTGTGTTGTTTTATGGAGGGATTCATCGTATAAAATTACAAAAAAAAAGCCATCCTATTTAGATGGCTTTTTTTAATAATTTTGATGTAAGAAAATAAAGTTATGCTTTTTTAGCAGTACATCCTTTTTCTTTACAAGTAGCATCACATTTGTGAGCTTCTGCTTTATGTGTACATCCTTTTTCTTTACAAGTAGCATCACATTTATGCGCTCCTTTTTTTGCACAACATGCTTTTTTACAATCTGCAGCACATTTTTTTCCTGTAACAGCATCTTTAACATCTCCAGCAGCACCTTTTACGGCATCAGCAGTTTTATTTGCAGCGTCTTTTACATCAGCAGCAGCATCTTTTACAACTTCGGCAGTTTTGTCAGCAGCATTTTTTGCAGCATCGGCAGTTTTATCAGCCGCAGCTTCAACACCATCTTTTGCAGCTTCTGCACCTTTTTTTGCTTCTTTACAAGAAGCGAATAACATGCTTATTATAGCAATTGCTAGAATACCTTTAAATAATTTCATTTTTTTTATTTTAATAGTTAATAGTATGATAAGTTAGCAAATATAATACTTTTTTTGAAAAATCTGTTTTTTTGTATTAAAAATAAGAATTAATTTCTGTTCGCATCGTAAATAATTAACTTACAATCATATAATTTTTTATTTTTAAATTAAAAATTAAATTGCTAGTACGATTAGTTTGCTATGGTAAAATTACTAACAGTCTTATTATGAGACACTTTATATAATGTTCCATCCGCAATTTTCTCAACTACATTATTAATGTCGGAATGCGATAATAGGTTAGAGTCAAACTCGACCATACCAATGCTATCCTTAAAACTCACTTTAGCAACCGTTATACCTTTCGTTTTTATTAATTTTGATTGAATTAGTCGAGCACAACCAATTTCACATGTCATTCCTTTAATATGGAATTCCATTTTTTCTAATTTAACATCATGCTTTTTAGAAATCTTATCTGGTATTTCTGTTTTTTGAATTGTTTTTGTTTTGTCATCTTTACAAGATAAAAACAGCGTTAATAACATAAAAAGGGTAAATAGAATTTTAAAAAAATGCATTTTGTTAAAAATTAAAATTAGTAAGACAAAGTTAGATGTTTTTATTAAAAATAGACGATTTTTGTCGCTGTTTTATAATATTATGGAAAATAAAAATTTAAAATGGATTTTCTTAATAACCTTATCGGTAGTTTGGGGAACGTCTCTGTTTTTAATAAAAAAGGCAACTTTAAGTTTTAATAGTTATCAAGTAGGCGCACTAATTATGATTTTTTCTGCTTTTATTTTATTGCCATTTGGATATAAATCATTAAAAAAAATTAAGAAAGAACACATTGGAGCTTTGTTTATAATAGCACTATTTTCGACATTTATTCCATCATTTATGTTTACAATTGCAATAGGTAAAGTGGGAGTTTCGGTAACATCCATACTAAATTCACTTACACCATTAAATACGTTGTGGTTGGGTTTTTTTATGTTTGGAATTAAATTTTCTAAAAATCAAGTATTGGGATTATTGATTGGTTTTGGAGGTTTGTTAGTCTATTTTTTAACAGGTAATTTTTATCAAGGTTCTGGAGAATACATATATTCTTTATTGGTCATTTTTTCTTCTATTGGTTATGCATTAAATTCAAATTTAATAATGACTAAATTAAAGAACTTAAATGCACTTAGTATTACAACAGCAACATTTTTAATTACATTAATACCTTCTATTATTGTTCTGTTTTATACAGATTTTTTTGAAGCGTATACAGGTTCTTCCGAACAAATTAGTTCTTTAATTTATATTTTATTTAAAGCAGGAATAGGAACCGCTTTAGCAATGGTAATCTATAATAAATTGGTGCAGATATCCTCTGCAATTTTTGCATCTTCAGTAACGTATTTAATTCCAATAGTAGCATTTATTTGGGGATATTTTGATGGAGAAATTGTTAACCGTTGGCAGTTTATTGCAGGATTATTGATACTTCTAGGAGTTTGTGTAGCTAATAAGTTAAAAAAAAATAAATGAAGCCAATTACAACAAAATGGGTTTATTTGATAGCACTTTCTTTAGTTTGGGGAAGTTCTTTTATATTAATGAAATATGCATTAGTTGGATTAAATCCCATTCAAGTTGGCGCTTTACGAATAATTATTACGGCATTTTTTTTAATGTTAATAGGTTTTAAAAGCGTTTTAAGATTAACACGTAAAGATTGGTTTTATATTGGATTGAGTGCAATTTTAGGTACTTATTTTCCTGTTTTCTTATTTGCTATTGCTATAGATAATATGGATAGTGCAATTGCAGCAATACTAAACTCATTTACTCCGTTTAACGCATTATTAATTGGCGCTTTATTTTTTGGTTTTTCATTTCAAAAAAGACAAATTCTAGGAATTTTAATAGGTTTAATAGGTACAATTTTGTTAATTTTAAATGGGAACTCTATTGGTAGTTTAAACGATTATTATTATCCGAGTTTTATTTTATTGGCATCAGTTGGTTATGCATTTAATGTTAATATTGTTAAAAAATATTTGCAAGATGTAAAACCCCTAGCGATAACAACAGCAACATTTATGGTTGTATTTATACCAGCATTAATACGATTAATAAATACGGATTTTTTTAATGCATTTGAAGCGACTCCAGAAATAAAAAAATCATTGTTATTTATAACTATTTTATCTGTAGTTGGAACGGCAATAGCAAAGACATTTTTTAATAAATTAGTACAAATTTCATCGCCTATTTTTTCAACATCAGTAACTTATTTAATTCCAATAGTTGCAGTTTTTTGGGGCGTTTTTGATGGCGAAAAATTAAGCCTATTTCAATTGTTTTCAGGGCTTGTAATATTGTTAGGCGTTTATTTGGTAAATCGAGTAAAAAAGAACTAGTCTAATTTTTCAAATTCCGAATTTTTTGAAATATACTCAGGAATTATAGCTTTAATTTGGAAAACAATTTTAGTACTAGATTTCTCTTTTAATTTAGATAAAGAGTTAATTTTTGATGTTATTTTGGAACAATCAATATCCTTTACTTTAGCAATCATTATTTTGTTATGGTAGGTAGGTAAAGTGTCTTCTTTATTACTAAGTAATTCTTCATATAATTTTTCTCCTGGACGAAGACCAATTATTTTAATAGCTATATCTTCGGGATATTTAAACCCAGATAGATGAATCATTTTCTTTGCAACTTCAAATATTTTTACAGATTCTCCCATATCAAAAACAAAAATCTCTCCTCCATTTCCCATAGCTCCTGCTTCTAAAACAAGTCGACAGGCTTCTGGAATTGTCATGAAATAGCGTGTTATGTCTTTATGAGTTACAGTTAACGGACCTCCTTGTTTTATTTGCTTTTTAAATAGAGGAATTACAGAGCCATTAGAACCTAAAACATTGCCAAAACGTGTTGTGATAAATTTTGTATTAGATTTTTCTTGTATACACTTGGCATAAATTTCTGCTACTCGTTTTGTGGCGCCCATTACGTTTGTAGGATTTACAGCTTTATCCGTAGATATCATTACAAATTTTTCTATTTTATGTAGGTTAGATAAATCCATGATATATTTTGTACCCACAATATTTACTTTTACAGCTTCGTATGGGTTTGCTTCCATGAGCGGAACATGTTTATATGCTGCTGCGTGAAATACAATATCAATATCAAAATTATTAAAAACACTTTCCATTCGTTCTTTATTTCTAATATCCGATATTATGGTTGTAAAATTTAAGACATTATTACGTTTTAAATCTTGTTGTAAATTGTATAATGGAGATTCTGCTTGATCTAAAATAAGCAATTGTTTAAAATTGTATTTAGAAATTTGATTTGCAATTTCACTTCCTATAGAACCAGCAGCTCCAGTAATTAAAATGGTTTTGTTAAGAAATTCTTTTTTTAATAAAGGGTTTTCAACCTTAATAGGAGATCTTTCCAATAGGTCTTCAATAATAACTTCTTTTATTTGATTCAAATTCAAATCTCCATCAATCCACTTTTCTACAGGAGGTACAATTTTTACCTTGACGTTTTGTGTTACCAATTTATCAGAAATCTCTAATAATCGTAGTGTTTTAATATTTTGAATAGAAATAATTATTTCTTCAATATGATACTTTTCAATAAAACGTGTATCAATATCGGTAGATAAAAAAACTTTTTTACCATTAAATTGTTTTCCTTTTTTCGAGGTATTGTCATCAATAAATCCGACAATATTATAGCGACTATTTTTATCGTTACTTATTGTTGCATAAGTTATTAATCCAGAGTCTCCAGCACCGTAAATTAGGATATTGATTCTCGATTTTTTTCCTGAGATTAACCGTTGATATATTTGCTTAAAAATAAATCTACTTGCAATTAATACAATAATATTTAAAAGATATTGAATAAGTAATATTGAAATAGAAGTAGGTATAAATAATTTTACCCTATTTACACCAAGATTTCTATTAATATAGACAATAAGAATGGATAAAAAAGAAAATAAGGTTGCCGCTAAAAATACATTTATAGCATCGTTTATTCCAGTATGTCTAACGATTCCTTTGTGAGAGCCAATAATAAGAATGCTAATAAATGAAAAAACGATAATAAAAGGCACATGATGAAAAAGGTGCGAGTTGTATAAACTTAACTTAAAGTTATAAAAAATAAGATTGGCAATAAAAAAAGTTTGTACAATAATAGCAATATCAATTGCTAAAACTATCCATGGAGATGTATAAATTTTTGAATTTCTTATTTTGGTAATTATAGACATGGGGATTGCAAATATACTACTAATTTAAAGAAAATATTCCGAAAAATTGATTAGGAATGATTTCCCATTAAAAAACTTTTAATAAAACCATCAATATCTCCATTCATCACAGCATCAACATTTCCTGTTTCGTAATTTGTTCTTACATCTTTAACTAATTTATATGGATGCATTACATAATTTCTTATTTGCGAACCAAAATCAATTTTCATTTTATTATCTTCTATAGAATCTCGTTTTGAACGTTGTTTTTGTAATTCTATTTCATACAATTGTGATTTTAGCATTTGCATAGCTTTTTCACGATTTTCCAATTGCGAACGAGTTTCAGAATTAGCAATCATAATTCCAGAAGGTTTATGTCTTAAGATTGCTTTGGTTTCGACTTTATTAACATTTTGGCCACCAGCACCTCCAGAACGTGCAAAGTCCCAAGTGATATCTGCTGGATTTATTTCAATCTCAATACTATCATCTACAAGTGGATATACATAAACCGAAGCAAACGAGGTATGTCTTTTAGCATTACTGTCAAAAGGAGAAATACGTACCAAACGGTGTACACCATTTTCGCCTTTTAAATAACCAAAAGCATATTCGCCATCAATTTCTAAAGTAACCGTTTTAATACCAGCACTATCGCCAGATTGATAATTAAGTTCTTTTATTTTGTATCCTTGTTTTTCGCTCCACATCATATACATACGCATTAACATTTGTGCCCAATCGCAACTTTCGGTGCCACCAGCACCAGCAGTAATTTGTAATACAGCGCTTAAATTATCTCCTTCATCGGAAAGCATATTTTTAAATTCTAAGCTTTCAAGTAAATCTAATGTTTTATTAAACTGTATTGTAACATCTTCTTCGGTAGCTTCTCCTTCTTTATAAAAATCATAAAGTACTTGTGCATCTTCGCCATCTGCTTTTACTTGGTTATAATCTGTAACCCATTTTTTTGTTCCTCGTAACGATTTCATTAAAATCTCTGCTTTTTTAGGATTATTCCAAAAATTTGGATTTGCAGCTTTTTCCTCGTCATTAGAAATAGTAATTAATTTTTTGTCTATTTCGAGGTAAGTTTTTAACTTGCCAACTCGTTCAAGAAGATTTTTTATTTGATCGGATGTAATCATACTACAAAAGTAGACTTTTCAAATAACAAAAAACAATTTCCAAATAACAAATAAAATGAAAGTATTTCATTTAAAATACAAATAACAAATGATAATTAATCTATTAAGTGATACGATAACGAAGCCTACATCTAAGATGTTAGAAACAATGATGAACGCAAAAGTAGGAGACGATGTTTTTGGCTCAGACCCAACAGTAAACAAATTGCAAAAGAAAGTTGCTACATTGTTTGGTATGGAAGATGCTTTGTTTTTTCCATCAGGAACAATGGCAAATCAAGTGGCAATTAATTTGCATACACAAGCAGGAGAACAATTAATTTGTGATAAATGGGCGCATGTCTATAATTATGAAGGTGGAGGAGTGGCTGTAAATTCAGGAGTCTCTTGTTTTTTAATTGATGGAGATAGAGGTATGTTTACGGCAAAACAAGTAGAAAATGTTATTCAAGGTAGAAAAGATATTCATTTAGCACCAACCACATTGGTTACTATAGAAAACACAACAAATAAAGGAGGAGGAGCTTGTTGGGATTTATCAGAGATTAAAAAAATAAAGCAAGTTTGTAAAAAAAAGGATATAGCATTCCATTTGGATGGAGCTAGGTTATTTAATGCATTAGTAGCAAAGAAAGAAACTCCCAAACAATATGGAGAACAGTTTGATACAATTTCTATTTGTTTATCAAAAGGTTTGGGCGCTCCAATTGGATCTTTATTATTAGGTACAAAAAAAAATATAGAGAAAGCTTTACGAATTCGAAAACGTTTTGGAGGTGGTATGCGACAAGTTGGTTATTTGGCTGCAGCAGGAATTTATGCATTAGATAATCACATAGAAAGATTAGCCGAAGACCACGAAAAAGCAAAAAATATTGGTAAAACATTAAAAAACTTGCCTTTTGTTAAAAATGTAGAGCCTATTGAAACAAATATTGTAATTTTTAATTTAATAGAAACTGTAGATGATTTCGACTTTATACATAAATTAAAAGAAAAGAACGTTTTAATTACCAGTATGGGCTCTGGGAAATTAAGAATGGTAACACATTTAGATTTTACAAATGAAATGCTTGTAAAGTTAATTGAAATGTTAAAAATGTTAAAATTTTAATTTTAATTGTAATAAATTAGCAAGAATAACGACAAATGTTATACAAATGCTCATTATGAAGAAAATTTTTATATTTCTGTTGATTGTAAGTATGGTATCGTTTATAATGATTGCTAAGAGTACTAAAAAAGAAGAACAAATGAATAGACAAGAAGTTGCCACTTTTGGAGGAGGATGTTTTTGGTGTACAGAAGCAATTTTTGAAGAATTAGCAGGCGTACTAAAAGTAGAATCTGGTTATTCTGGAGGGCAAACGGATGATCCTACATATAAAGATATTTGTACAGGTACAACAGGACATGCAGAAGTAATTCACATAACATTTAATTCAGATAAGTTAGAATTTTCAGAATTATTAGATGTTTTTTTTGCGACACATAATCCAACAACATTAAATAGACAAGGAGCAGATACAGGTACACAATATCGATCCGTAGTTTTTTATCACAATGAAAAACAAAAAAAAGATACAAAAGACTTTATTGCTGCACTAGAAAAAGAACAAGTTTTTACAGATAAAATAGTAACAGAGATAACGAAATTTGACAAATTTTATAAAGCAGAAGAGTACCATCAAAATTATTTTAACAATAACAAGAGTCAAGGATATTGTAATGCAGTTATAAATCCGAAATTAATTAAATTTAGAAAGCAATTTAAAGAAAAATTAAAAAAACAATAGAGAGTGGGGATTTTCTATTTAGATGAGACTATCTGAAAGTTATAACAGTATGTTAATTCAACCGTTAAGGGCAATGGTAGAATTGCATTTAGTTTCAGATAGACTCATCCTTTTTTATAAGAAATTGTCAATTAATTAGTTTCGTAACTAATTATTCAACGGTCTTTTTACTTTTATTAATTTTAATAGTCAACACATCTTTATCTTCATCAAAATCCATTACAATACTATCATTTTCTTTTAGTTTCGAGTTTACAATCTTTTCTGCAAGAGCATCCTCAATGTATTTTTGTATCGCACGTTTTAGCGGACGAGCACCATACTGTTTATCAAAACCTTTTTCGACAATAAAATCTTTCGCTTTATCTGTTAAAGAAAGGCTATATCCTAAGTCCGAAATACGATCTAATAGTTTTTCTAATTCAATATCAATTATTTTGTGAATATCTTCTTTTTCAAGCGCATTAAATATGATAACATCGTCAATACGATTTAAGAATTCAGGAGCAAAACTCTTTTTAAGTGCATTTTCTAAAATTCCTTTAGCATGATCTTCTGCTTGGTTGTTTTTTGTAGAAGTGCTAAAACCAACACCTGTACCAAAATCTTTTAATTGTCTAGCACCAATATTTGAAGTCATGATAATAATCGTATTTCTAAAATCAATTTTACGACCTAAACTATCGGTAATAAAGCCATCATCCAAAATTTGTAGTAGCATATTAAATACATCTGGATGTGCTTTTTCAATTTCATCTAATAAAACTACAGAATATGGTTTGCGTCTTACTTTTTCGGTAAGTTGTCCACCCTCTTCGTATCCTACATATCCAGGAGGAGCGCCGACCAAACGTGAAATGGCAAATTTTTCCATATACTCACTCATATCAATACGAATAAGAGCATCTGCATTATCAAATAACTCATTTGCTAAGACTTTGGCTAATTGTGTTTTACCAACACCCGTTTGTCCTAAAAATATAAAAGAACCAATCGGTTTGTTAGGATCTTTAAGTCCAACGCGATTACGTTGTATCGCTTTAATTACTTTCTGTACGGCTTCGTTTTGTCCAACTACTTTATCTTTAATTAAATTTGGAAGTTCGGCAAGGCGATTACTTTCAGCTTCGGCAACTCTATTTACAGGAATACCAGTCATCATCGAAATAACTTCAGCAACGTTATCCTCCGTTACTGTTTCTTTATTTTGTTTTGAATTTTCTTCCCAAACTTGTTGTGCATGTGCCAATTCTTTTTCAACCCGTTTTTCATCGTCACGTAATTTTGCAGCCTCTTCGTATTTTTGGCTTTTTACAACCTTGTTTTTATCTTCTTTAATACTTTCTAACTGTTTTTCTAGAGATAAGATTTGCTCTGGAACAACAATATTTGTAATATGAATTCGAGAACCAGCCTCGTCTAAAGCATCGATAGCTTTATCAGGTAAAAAACGATCCGTCATATATCGATTTGTTAATTTTACACAAGCCTCAATAGCATCATCTGTATATATTACATTGTGATGATCTTCGTATTTACTTTTAATATTTTGTAGTATTTGTATGGTTTCTTCAACAGAAGTAGGCTCTACAATTACTTTTTGGAATCGACGTTCTAAAGCACCATCTTTTTCTATATTTTGGCGGTATTCGTCTAGTGTTGTAGCTCCAATACATTGGATCTCTCCTCTTGCAAGTGCAGGTTTTAACATGTTACTAGCATCTAATGATCCTGTTGCACCTCCAGCACCAACTATGGTATGAATTTCATCAATAAATAAGATAATATCTTCATTTTTCTCTAACTCATTCATTAAAGCTTTCATTCGCTCTTCAAACTGACCTCTGTATTTTGTTCCAGCAACCAAACTCGCTAAGTCTAAAGAGATAATTCGTTTATTAAATAATATTCTAGACACTTTACGTTGTATAATTCGTAGTGCTAAACCTTCTGCAATAGCACTCTTACCAACTCCAGGTTCTCCAATAAGGATTGGATTATTCTTTTTTCTACGACTTAATATTTGTGAAATACGTTCAATTTCTTTCTTTCTTCCAACAATAGGATCTAGCTTATCGTTTTCAGCCATCTCTGTTAAGTCTCTACCAAAATTATCTAAAACAGGTGTTTTGGATTTCTTAATATTAACTTTGCCAGTAGGCTTATTTTCAAAAGGGTTTCTTTGTCTAGCATTATCATCTTCTTTTGAAGTCTCAAATGTTGGTGTTTCCGTAGTATCCAAATCTAAGAATAGTTGGCTGAAAACAGTTTTTACTTTATCGTAATCTAAGTCAAATTTTTGCATTAATTTGGTCGTAGGATCATTTTCATTTCGTAAAATACACAATAGTAAATGTGCTGTATTTACAGAAGTGCTTTTATATACTTTAGCCTCTAAAAATGTCGTCTTTAGAGCTTTATCAGCTTGTTTTGTTAAATGCAAACTTTTGTTTTCATTTATTTTAAACACATCTAGGTTCGCAGGGCTTAGAACTTCAATTTTTTGTCTTAAAAAAGCCGCATCAATATCTAATGTATTTAAAATATCTATTGCTTTACCTTCTCCTTTTCGAAGAATGCCAAGCATTAAGTGTTCTGTTCCTATAAAGTCATGTCCTAATCGTAAAGCTTCCTCTTTGCTATATGCAATTACATCTTTTACTTTCGGAGAAAAATTATCATCCATTTCATATTAAGTTTAAGGTGTAAATGTAAGTGTTTTTTTTTATTTTATTTGCATTATCAGAATAATTAACTTATCGCTATGTATATTGTTAATATTTTTATTAACTCTTGATATCCATTAATAGTGAATAGATATGCATTAAACTGTAAAACAGTATATTGAGTTGTAAAAAAAACAATAAAAAAAACAGAGGTAGCGTAAAAAAAGGAATTGTTAAATTGTTAATAAAATGTGTGAATTAAGCATTCAAATATTGGCAAATAAATTGATAAAAGTTGTAAATTGCATCTTCGTTAATTAACTAAAAAATTTAACTATAAAGTATATGGCAGAAGGAGAAAATATAATTCCTGTAAATATAGAGGATGAAATGAAGAGTGCATACATTGACTACTCAATGTCTGTGATTGTTTCGAGAGCATTACCAGATGTGCGAGATGGTTTAAAACCAGTACATCGTAGGGTTTTATTTGGGATGCATGAGTTAGGAATTAAAGCAACAGGAGCACATAAAAAATCCGCAAGAATAGTTGGGGAAGTGCTAGGTAAGTATCATCCACACGGAGATACTTCGGTTTATGATGCAATGGTGCGAATGGCACAAGATTGGAGCATGCGTTATGAAATGGTTGACGGTCAAGGTAATTTTGGTTCGCCAGATGGAGATAGAGCAGCAGCAATGCGTTATACAGAGGTGCGTATGAAGAAAATATCAGAAGACATGTTAGCTGATATAGAAAAAGATACCGTAGATCATCGTTTAAATTTTGACGATACGTTACAAGAGCCAACGGTATTACCAACACGAATACCAAGTTTATTGGTAAACGGAGCGTCTGGTATTGCTGTTGGGATGGCTACAAATATGGCACCACATAATATTACAGAAGTCATTAACGGAACCGTTGCTTATATCGACAATAATGCAATAGAAATAGATGAATTAATGGAGCATATTAAAGCTCCCGATTTTCCAACAGGAGGAACAATCTACGGTTATGATGGTGTAAAAGCAGCATTTCATACAGGTAGAGGTCGAATAGTTATTAGAGCTAAAACTGAATTTGAAGAAATTAAAGGAAGAGAATGTATTGTAGTAACCGAATTGCCATATCAAGTAAATGGATCGGATTTGCAGCAACGAATCGCTTCCATGGTAAATGATAAAAAGTTAGAAGGAATATCAGCAATTAGAGATGAAACGAGTAGATTAGGTAGACGAATTGTAATTGTTTTGAGAAGAGATGCAATTCCGAATATTGTATTGAATAAGTTGTATAAATACACTGCTTTGCAAACATCGTTTAGTGTGAATAATATTGCGCTTGTAAATGGTAGACCAAAATTACTTAACCTAAAAGAAATCATAGGTCACTTTGTAGATCATCGACATGAAGTAGTCGTTCGAAGAACACAATACGAACTAAAAAAAGCAGAAGCAAGAGCGCATATTTTAGAAGGATTGATTATTGCATCAGATAATATTGATGAAGTAATAAAAATTATTAGAGCATCTAAAAATGCAGACGAAGCAAGAGCTAATTTAGAGAAGCGTTTTGAATTATCTGAAATTCAAGCCAAAGCAATTGTAGAAATGCGTCTACGTCAATTAACAGGTCTAGAGCAAGACAAGTTAAGAATAGAGTACGAAGCGATAATGAAAACAATAGAAGATTTAAAGGATATTTTAAGTGATAAATCTCGTAGAATGTCAATTATTAAGGACGAACTTCTAGAAATTAAAAATAAGTATGGAGATGATAGACGTTCTATTATTGAATATGCAGGAGGAGATGTTAGTATTGAAGATATGATACCAAATACAAAAGTAGTGGTAACCATTTCAAATGCAGGTTATGTAAAAAGAACAGATTTATCAGAATATAAAACGCAAAATAGAGGCGGACGTGGACAAAAAGGAGTTTCTACACGTAATGAAGATTTCTTAGAACACCTATTTGTAGCAACCAACCATCAATACATGTTATTCTTTACTAAAAAAGGAAAAGTGTTCTGGATGCGTGTGTATGAAATTCCAGAAGGAGGAAAAGTATCCAAAGGTAGAGCAATACAAAATTTAATAAATATAGAAAACGACGATGTTGTAAAAGCATTTTTGGTAACACAAGATTTAAAAGATACAGACTATATTAATAATCATTATGTCGTAATGGTTACTAAAAAAGGACAAACAAAAAAGACTGTTTTAGAACAATATTCAAGACCACGAGTAAATGGTATAGCAGCAATTACTATAAAAGAAGGCGATGAACTTTTAGAAGCAAAATTAACAGATGGTAATAGCCAAATTATGATTGCAGCACGATCAGGAAAATGTATTCGTTTTGAAGAAGCGAAAACTCGTCCGATGGGAAGAAATGCTTCGGGAGTTAGAGGAATTCGTCTTAAAAGCGATACCGATGAAGTAATTGGAATGATCTCTGTACACGAAGGTGATGGTAGTGATGTATTGGTAGTTTCAGAAAAAGGGTATGGCAAACGATCTAGTCTAGTAGATTATAGAGTAACGAATCGTGGAGGAAAAGGAGTAAAAACCATTAATGTTACCGAAAAAACAGGAGGATTAGTAGCCATTAAAAATGTGACTGATGAAGATGATTTAATGATAATCAATAAATCTGGAATAACAATCCGTTTGGCCGTTTCTGGTTTGCGAGTAATGGGTAGAGCAACTCAAGGTGTCAAATTAATTAATTTAAAAGGAAAAGATTCTATTGCAGCTGTCGCAAAAGTGATGCACGAAGAGGAAGAAGTAATTATTTTAGAAGATAATGAAAATGGCACGAAAGTTGAAAATAAGGATTCTGAAGAATAGTAACTTTTAATAAATTTAAAAATCAATATACAATGAAAAAACAACTGTTAGTACTCGCATTATTTTTAGCAAGTATAGTTACATTTGCTCAAAAAGCAGAATTAAAAGCAGCAACAAAAGCCATTTCTAAAAGTAATTTTAGAGAAGCATTAACTGCTTTAAATAAAGTAGAAAGTTTACAATCTAATTTAGATAATAAATCTAAAGCAAAATTTCTATTTTTAAAATCACAAGCTTTAAATGGTTCTGGAAGTTTAGTAAAAGCAGCCAAAGTTATAAATGAGCTGCTAGCTTTTGAAGATAAAATAGGTAAAGCAAAATATACTAGTAAAGTTAAACCTGTATTAGTAAGTCTAATTAAAAATTTGTCCGATAGAGGAATTAAAGAATATCAAAGTAAAAATTTCTCTTTAGCAAAAGTAACCTTAGAGCAAGTGTATAATTTAAGTAAAAAAGATACTGCATTTTTATATTATACTGCTAATGCAGCATATTTAGATAAAGATTTGGATTTGGCACTAGCAAAGTTTACAGCACTAAAAGAAATGGGTTATACAGGTATAAAAACGTTATACTCGGCTAAAAGTATTGCATCAGGAAATGTAGATTCTTTTGATACAGAGGCAGATATGAATAAGATGGTAAAATTAAAAGCGTATGAAAACCCAAAGATTGAAGTTACAAAATCCAATGCAGCAACAGTAATAAAAAATATCGCATTTATATATGTTGAAAAAGGAGATAACAAAAAAGCCGTAGAAGCAATACAAACAGCAAGAGAGGCAGATCCAAAAGATGCTAATTTAATTATAACCGAAGCAAATATAGAATTGAAATTGGGAAATAATAAGCGTTTTGGCGAATTAATGAAACAAGCAATCAAGCTTAAACCAAATGATGCAAATTTACATTATAATGTAGGAGTAATTAATCAACAAGCAGGTAAAATTGAAGAAGCAAAAGCTGCATATAGAAAAGCAATTGCATTAGATTCTGAATACGCAAGTGCTTATTTGAATTTAGGTTTGGCGATGTTAGAAAAAGATAAAGGCTTGGTTGAAGAAATGAATGCTAATTTGAACGATTTTGATAAATACGACCAAATAAAAGCACGTCAACTAGATTTATATAGAGAAGTTTTACCAATTTTTGAAAAAGCACACTCTTTAGGTAACGATATGGATACGATGCGTACATTAATGAATTTATACGAGAATTTAGAAATGTATGATAAACTTAAAAAAGTAAAAGCTATTTACGAAGGCATGAAGAAATAATTGCTTTTTGAAACTTATTTTATAAGCCTCTAAGATTTTATCTTAGAGGCTTTATTATATTCTAATGAGTCGATATAAAATTTAGTTTATACCAACTCAATTTCAAAATACACTATAAATTATTTATCATTTCACGTTTTACTGCACTTTAAATTTAAAAACAGTTTAAATCTATTTAGCGCATTTTGAAATTAAATTGGTATTAGACTGAGTTTGACCTAAACTTTGATTGCAAGTTTAGGTCGAACTCAGATTATTAGAACGAATTTAAGTTTGTAGATTACTCCAACTCATCTAATTCCAATTGAAAATCAAATTGTAGATCTTCATGTAATTTTGGAATTGCTTTTTTAATAAGAACGACTTGTCTGTTAAAAATATTTTGTAAAGTTACATTTCTAGCAATAGGTCTTTTAACTTTTTTGAGTTCGTGGCAGAAATGAAGTAGAAGCTCAATTTCTGTTTCTTTCTTCTTAGAATAACGAATGTATTTTTTAACCAATCGTAAAATTTTACGGACACTTTTTTTAATATAAAAGTAACTTTTTGTGTTTATTTGCAAAAACAAGAAAGAAATTTCCTCTTTAATACCATTTATGTATGCATCTTCGTTATTTGCTTCAAACAAAAGATAGGTGAGCAATTCTTTATTTTCCTTTTTAAATTTTGCCAAATGAAGACAAAGTGTAATTAAATCCTTTTGCGAATGATGTGCCAGTTCTTTTTTAAGTTCGGTAATCGTAGCAGTTTTCATAAAAGTTAATTTTTAACAAAGAATTTGCAATAGCATTGTATTTAATAGGTATTTAGAGAATCCTTAGTCTCGAATAATCTTACTTTTTATCTTCCATTAAATAAGCTTGACGAACTTTTTTAAATAGGTTAGAAGAGTAAACAAAGTCGGTTACAGCTTTATTGTCTGTTTTAAAAATATCATTACTAGTACCTTCCCATTCTTTAATACCATGTTGTAAGAAAATGATTTTTTCGCCAATTTCCATTACGGAATTCATATCGTGTGTATTTATAACGGTAATAATATTGTATTCGTCTGTAATTTCTTGAATTAAATTATCAATTAAAATAGCTGTTCTAGGATCTAAACCAGAATTAGGTTCATCACAAAATAAATATTTAGGTTTCATTACAATAGCACGAGCAATGGCAACACGTTTTTGCATCCCACCAGAAAGTTCGGAAGGATATTTGTTATTGGCATCTACTAAGTCTACTCTATTTAGTACAAAATTTACACGTTCTAACATTTCGGATTTGGATTGATTGGTAAACATTTTGAGAGGAAACATTACATTTTCTTCTACTGTAGAAGAATCAAATAATGCACTGCCTTGAAAAACCATCCCAATTTCTTTACGCAAATATCTACGTTCGTCGGTAGACATATTTCCATAATTTTTACCATCATAGCAAATATCACCTTTCTCAGGAGTATGTAGCCCTAAAAGAGATTTAATAAATACGGTTTTCCCAGAACCACTCTGTCCAATAATTAAACTGGTTTTACCAGCTTCAAAAGTAGCAGAAATCCCCTTTAAAACATGAGCATCTCCAAACGATTTATGTATGTCTTTTACTTCAATCATTAGCTTAATAACATTTGGGTTAAAAAATAATTAAGAACAATAATGGTTACACTAGTCCAAACTACGGCACGAGTACTAGATCTACCAACTTCTAAAGAGCCGCCTTTTACATAGTAGCCATGATAGGCAGGTATAGTCGCAATGACAAAAGCAAAAACCATAGTTTTAATCATAGCATAAACATAAAAGAACGATTTGAATTCTAGTTGAATACCATCAATATAATCTGTAGAAGAAAATAAACCAGTTAATTCGCCAGCAACCCAACCACCAAAAATTCCAAGAAAAATAGCAATAGAAATAATAAAAGGATAGAAAAAAATTGTAGTAATTATTTTTGGAAGAACCAGATAGTTTAGCGAATTGATTCCCATAACTTCTAAAGCATCAATTTGCTCGGTAACACGCATGGTTCCGATACTAGAAGTAATAAAAGAACCAACTTTTCCAGCTAAAATTATAGAAATAAAAGTAGGCGCAAATTCTAATATAATAGATCTTTTTGTAGCAAAACCAATAAGATATTTAGGAATCATAGGATTGTCTACATTTAATGCAGTTTGTATGGCTACTACACCACCAACAAAAAAGGCGATAAAAGCAGAAATTCCAAGGGATTTATTTCCTAAGTCATCTAATTCTCTTACAAGAGAGTCTCTAAATATTTTACCTTTTTGAGGACGTTTAAAAACTTGCTTGAGCATTAAAAAATATTTACCAATGTGCTCTAAATAATTCATTTTATAAATAAAGGGCTAAAGTATAAAAAATACGAATAAAAAATCCGAAATAATAAATAATTAATGAAAACTATTTTTAAAGGAATAGAACAGAAATCTAAATATAGAATATGAAATAAACAAAAAAAGAGTACTTTTGATACTTAATTATAAAGCAGATGAAAAGACTTTTTTTATACGTATTACTTGTAGTTTTTTTTATGGAATGTAAAGTACAAAAAACAACAAATGTTGTCGTAAAGCAACAACAAAAGCATACAATTGATAGACCGAAACTAATAGTCGGTATAGTTGTAGATCAAATGCGTTATGATTATTTAATACGTTTTTATAGCAAATATGGAGAGAAGGGGTTTAAACGTTTGTTAAATCAAGGATTTAATTGTGAGAACACGCATTATAATTACATACCAACACATACGGCAGTAGGTCATACATCTATCTATACAGGAACCACACCGAGTATGCATGGTATTATTAGTAATAATTGGTACGATAAATATAAAAAGAAAACTATTTATTGTGTAGATGATGCGAATTATAAAACTGTAGGAGCAAATTTAGAAACTTCGGGAGGAGGAAAAACTTCGCCAAATCGTTTGCAAGTAACAACGATAACCGATCAATTAAAATTAGCACAAATCAACAAAGGAAAAGTAATTGGTATAAGTATTAAAGATAGAGCAGCAATGTTGCCTGTAGGATATAGTGCTAATGCTGCGTATTGGTTTAAAGGAAAGAAAGAAGCAAAATTTATTTCAAGTTCGTATTATATAGATGCTTTGCCAAAATGGGTGCAAGATTTTAATGCATCTGGTGTGGCAAAATCGTATTTAAAACCTTGGAATACCTTATATAATATTAATACTTATACAGAGAGTATTGCAGATAATAATAATTTTGAGATTGAATTTAAAGGAGAAAAGACACCTACATTTCCACATAATTTTCCAAAATTAATGCAAAAAAATGGAAATTATGATTTATTAAAGACATCGCCATTTGGAAATACGTTATTGGTAGATTTTGCAAAAGCAACAATTAAAGGAGAGCAGTTAGGAAAAAATGATGCTACAGACTTTTTAGCAATGAGTTTTTCAAGTACCGATTATATTGGACATCGATTTGGAGCTAATTCAAAAGAAATAGAAGACACTTATATACGTTTAGATAAAGAAATAGAACGTTTTCTAAATTTTTTAGACACCGAAGTAGGAAAGCAGAATTATACTTTGTTTTTAACAGCAGATCATGCAGTAATACCCGTACCAAGTTATTTAAAAAAGCAAAAGATAAAAGCAGGGTATTTTGATATGAAAAGTTTTAAAAAGTATGTAAATACAATAACTAAAACTCATTTTTCTTCGGAAGAATTGGTAGAAAACATTTCTAATTTTCAAATCTTTTTAAACAAAGAAAAAATTAAAAGTTTAAAATTGTCAGTTAGTGATGTGTCGAAAGTAATAGCAGAAGAAATCATATCTTTTAAAGGAGTATATAAAACGGTAACCGCACAAACATTACAACAAACAAATTTTACCGAAGGAATATTACACGCTTTACAGAATGGATACAATCAAAAAATATCTGGAGATATACTCATCGTACCATCACCAGCAACAGTGTATTATAAACATAAAGGCTCCACACATGGCTCAGGATATAGTTACGATACACACGTACCGTTGATTTTTTACGGAAAAGGAATTAAACAAGGAAGCACAAAACGTTATATACCTATAATTGATATTGCACCAACAATGGCTAATTTGCTAAAAATAGAAAGTCCAAATGCATGTACAGGTAAAATAATTTTAGAAGTATTAGAATAGAAATAACGAGTGTTTTATTGTTAATGGAACTAAAATAAAGATGTTTTATATAATTTTAGCCCTAAAAATTGGTCAGCCCATATTTTAGAGTTAGATATTTAAAAACAGAGTCAATTCGAGCGAAGTCGAGAATATATCGCTAAAAACAGGATTATTAAAACGTACATTATTTCGATCGAACTGACATTAATATTTTTCTCCACTAAATTCATGGTAGAACTTAAAAATAGTTCAAATCTATTTAGCGCATTTTGATGTTAAATAGGTATAAGTTTATAAAATTCTATTCATTATAATATCAAAATTTGATGTAAACCTTTTAAAGTAAGTAAATAAGAGTTATTAACAATGCAATAACGCTATATATTAAGCTATATTTGAAAAAAAATATAACAAAACAGACTTATTAACAATTTATTTTTCATAATATTGCAGTTGGAATTAAACGATATACAATGAAAAAATTAATCCTTATTTTGATAACCATCCTAAGTTGTCAATATGTTACTTCGCAAAGTGATGCAAAATATTTCATTAAGAATACAAATATAAATGATGCAAATACTAATTTTGGTACTGCATTTTATGGAGGAGATATTGCTTTTTATGCATCGCCAAAGACAAAAGGTGCAGGCGATAATTTGGACTTTTATTTTGGATTTATTGATGAATATGGAGATATTATTGATAGTAAAACTTTAGGACGTAAAGTAAATTCCAATTTAGACGAATTAGATTTGGTATTTTCGAGCGATAAAAAGGTTGTTTATTTTACTAGAAAAAGCTATAATTCAAATGGATCACATTTAGAATTGTTTAAAGCAGAAGTTTCCAAATCAGGAGAATGGTCAAAAATTAAAAAATTACCATTTAATAATTCAAACAGATCTGTTGGGCATCCAAGTTTAAGTAAAAATAATAGAACATTGTATTTTTCATCCGATATGGAAGGAACAATGGGAGGATTAGACATTTTTAAAGTTCTTGTTTTGCCAAATGATAGATATGGGAAACCAAGGAATTTAGGATCAACTATTAATTCAGCAGGAAACGAAATAACACCATTTGTTTCAAATAATAAATTGTATTTTTCTTCCGATGGAAGAGGTGGATTAGGAGGTTATGATATTTTTGTGGCTGAAATAGATATTATAAAAGATGCTAGAAATTTAGGAGCACCAATTAATAGTAATAAAAATGATTATGGTTATGTAAGAAGTAGAAAAATTGATATGGGATATTTTACTTCGAATAGAGGAGAAGGTAAAGGGAAAGATGATATATATTCTTTTCAAAACTTAGCTGCAGAATTCTTAGAAATTGCCAGTAGTACAGATAATGCGAGTATCAGCACTACAACTCCAGTTATAAATACGGAATCTGATACGAATGAAAAAACGACGATTTCTAAGAAAAAAACAAATACAAAAACAAAAGAAGCTAGACTTCTTAAAGCAGAAAAAATAAACAAACGAAGAAGAGAAAAAAAGAGGTTAGCACAAGAAAAGGTACTTGCTAAAGAAAAAGAAATAGCAGCACAAAAAGCTATTGAAGCAAAGAAGTTAGCTAAAGAAAAAGAAATAGCAGCACAAAAAGCTATTGAAGCAAAGAAGTTAGCTAAAGAAAAAGAAATAGCAGCACAAAAGGCTATTGAAGCAAAGAAGTTAGCTAAAGAAAAAGAAATAGCAGCACAAAAAGCTATTGAAGCAAAGAAGTTAGCTAAAGAAAAAGAAATAGCAGCACAAAAGGCTATTGAAGCAAAGAAGTTAGCTAAAGAAAAAGAAATAGCAGCACAAAAGGCTATTGAAGTAAAGAAGTTAGCTAAAGAAAAAGAAATAGCAGCACAAAAAGCTATTGAAGCAAAGAAGTTAGCTAAAGAAAAAGAAATAGCGGCACAAAAGGCTATTGAAGTAAAAAAAGTAGAAG
>JALSLK010000016.1 GCA_026988355.1 Flavobacteriaceae bacterium | reverse complement strand
CAGGAGCATTAGCCGCAGCACTATCAACAGCAGCAGGATTATTATTAGTAATATCCGCATCTGTATCACACGATTTAATCAAGAAAATGATAAATCCACAAATTTCCGAAAAAGGCGAATTGTTAGCTGCAAGATTATCGGCAGTAGTAGCAGTAATTGTAGCAGGATATTTTGGCATCCATCCACCAGATTTTGTTGCAGCCACAGTAGCATTAGCATTTGGACTGGCAGCAGCGTCCTTTTTTCCAGCAATAATTCTTGGTATTTTTTACAAGCGAATGAATAAAGAAGGCGCTATTGCAGGAATGATTGTTGGTATTTTAATGATGCTATTTTACATGTTAAAATTTAAGTTTGATTGGTTTGGAGGAGGAACAAAAGAAGATTGGTGGTTTGGAATTTCCCCAGAAGGTTTTGGTACAGTTGCAATGTTAATTAATTTTGTTATTTCTATTGTTATTTCAAAATTTACACCACCACCACCTACAGAAGTACAAGAATTAGTAGAAAATATTAGAATACCATCAGGAGTTGGAGAAGCAATAGGTCATTAATTTTGTGATAGAAAACAATATTATGTGCGTTATAATACTATTTTTGCAGTAAAATTATAGGAGATATGAAATTAATATTGCGCATTATTTTACTGCTAATTATAGGATTTGTACTTGTAGGATATTATATAGAAAATTTTACAGAAAATAACGGAAAGTTATATATCGGAATAGGCGTTTCTTTATTCGCATTTATACTCATGCCACTTTTTGTTTACTCTCGTTATAAAAATAGAATAGAAGATTTTATTAATCGAAGAATGGAAAAAGAAGAAGAGTAATACTCGATAAAAAATGTATCGAAAGCCATCCTATCGAATATTTTTTGGAGGAGCGAAAAAAAAATGTATCAAGATAGAATACTCAGATTACTAATTTAAATTCCGTTTTTCGATAAAAAATTTAGTTATAAGTTTACTACATTTTTCTTCTAAAACACCTTTGATAACTTTTGTTTTTGGATGTAATTGCGTTTCGTAATGTATAAAACCACGTTGTGAGTCCAAAGCACCAAAAACAATTTTACCGATTTGTGTCCAATAACTAGCACCAGCACACATTTGGCAAGGCTCTAGAGTTACATATAAAGTACAATCCTTTAGATATTTTCCGCCAAGGTAATCTGCAGCAGAAGTAAAAGCTTGCATTTCGGCATGTGCCGTAACATCGTTTAAAGTTTCGGTTAAATTATGAGCTCTGGCAACTATTTTATTTTTACAAACAATTACTGCTCCAATAGGAACTTCGTCTTTTTCATAAGCAATTACAGCTTCTTCATAAGCTTTTTGCATAAAATAAGTATCGTCTTTTGGTTGTAGCATATTGTTAATTTGTGTTTTTAAGTTTTTATTAAGAAGGTTTTTAGTTAAAAATCTAAAAAATTGATTTTACAATCCTTAATATTAGAAATAAAGATATTAATAATTTTGATTTCTAAATTACTAAAAAGTAAATGTTTTCCAAAAGCGCTGTCTGTATTTAATATATTATTTTTTATAAGAATGGCTTTAGTTTGTTTTGCAACAGCTTCTCCAGAATCAATAATAGTAACTCGATTGCCAAGTATTTTTTTTATTTGAGGAATTAAAAAAGGATAATGGCTACAACCTAAAACCAAATAGTCAATACGATATTCCATTAAATTACAAAGGTATTTTTTAAGTAAAATTTGCATTTGAATGGAATTTATTTTACCAGTTTCAATTAAGGGAACCAAGCCTTCTCCAATTTGTTCGATAATTTTTATATCCTCCGAAAATTTCTCGGAAGTAGAGGTAAATAACTCGCTATTTAAAGTGCCTTTCGTAGCTAAAATACCAATAGACTTTGTTATTGTTTTTAATGCAGCAGGTTTAATAGCAGGTTCAATTCCGATAAAAGAAATATCGTACGCATTACGTAAATAAGTAATAGCATTTGTAGTAGCAGTATTACAAGCAACAACAATCAGTTTACATCCTTTTTTAAGAAGTAATTCTGTGTTTTTGACACATAAATCAATAATTTCTTGTTTGGATTTTTGTCCATAAGGAGCATTTTTACTATCAGCAAGGTAGATAGTATGCTCATTAGGTAAAAGCGCAATAATTTCTTTCCAAATAGAAATACCACCAATGCCAGAATCAAAAATGCCAATAGGTTTTGTGCTCATGGTACAAAAATACGGAATATTAAAAAATAATTAGACACTTATAAAATGGATGTCCTCGAATACAAATTAATATCGATTTTAACTATACTTCTTTATACATTTAATAAAGAATTAAATACAAACGATATGAAAAACCAGAACACAACCACAATTTTTAAAAGAATTAATAAAGCCTTTTTCAGAAAACAAAAACCTTATACATACATCATACTATCTCTATTTGTAATGAGTAGCTTGTTGAGCTGTAATTCGGATAGAAAAAATAAAAGAACAATTTCAAATAATCCCAATAATTATAATGGAGATATAGATAATGATGGTATACCAAATGAGTTTGATATAGATTATATAGAAGGACAACAAATTGTAAAAAGAGAAGAAATACAAAATGATATTAAGGATACTTATGAAGAAGAAAAAGAGGTAGCTTATGTTGCTTTAAAGAAACAAAAGAAACAAGAAAATCAAAACAATGTGTCGACTAGTACAAAGAATCCAAAACGAAAAGGTTCTGGGTTTAATATTCCAAAATTACCACTAGAAACTAGTGTAAAACGAGATATGCAATTACTTATAGATGGTAAAAAACGACCAAAAGATATTAGTAAGCATTTTTGTAATGCCAATCAAACAATTGTAGCAAATGGAAAGAAGATGACACTTTCTAAATTTTATAAAAGTATTAATGGTAAAAAAATTAGCATGGTAAATCTTACTATCGAATTAGATAAAAAAGGTTGTGTAAGTATTGTAGTATTAGAATATAAAACAGAGTTTTTATTTAAGTCACGACTTATAAAAGATAAACCACGCAGACTAACCAGAATGAGTAAAAAAATTGGATTTTAACTAAAGAATTATTAGTGTGAAAAAACAATATAAAATAAGTATTCCACAGCCATGTAACGAAGATTGGAATAAAATGTCTAGAACAGAACAAGGTAGATTTTGCGGTGTTTGCTCTAAGAATTTAATCGATTTTACAAACAAATCAGCCTTAGAAATTCAAGAAATACTGCTAAAAAATATTAAAAATAAAGTTTGTGGAAGGTTTACTAAAGAACAATTGAATACAATTCATATAGAAATACCAGTAGATACATTTAGGAAACAATATTTTTTTACAAAGACTTTTGCAATAGCATTATTGCTAGTAATGGGAACTACATTATTAAGTTGTAATACAGATGGGAAAACAAGAAAAATTGAAACCGTAATAGTAGTCGGAGATTCTAACAAAAAAATAAATAAGGATATTGATAATGATGGCATACCAAATGAGTTTGATGTAGATTATATAGAGCCATCTAAAACGAAAACTAAAGTATCCAAGAAAACAACAGAGACGTGTAAAACGGATAGTTTAAAAAAACAGAACTTGTTAAAAACAAAAAAACGCATACTTAAAATTCCAGATATAAAAACACATCGTATTGTTGGAATGATTAGAAGAGTGGAACCTAAACCTGATTCAGTAAAAATACCAAAATTACCACTTGAGAAAACACTAAAACAAGATATAGAATTGGCTGTATTAGGGCGTAAACCGATAATAGAAATCACAAAACATTTTTGTAATTCTAATCCGAGAATACGGGTTAATTACAAAACAATCCTATTTTCTGATTTTTATAAGAAAGTGAAAGGTAAAAAAATTAAAATCAAAAATTTCAATATTCTAAAAAATGACAAAGATTGTATAAGCACTATACAATTAAAGTATAAAGTGTTATTTGAAAAACTTTCAATACCTAAAGAAATTAATACTACAAAAGATAGTATTCTTGATAAAGAAATAATAATTAAAAAGAAGGATGCCATTGCTAAAGAAATTAATTTTTCTGAGAAGATATCCAAAGTAAAAGATACAATTAAAGAAAAGTAAAGGTATATTTATTAGAAACCATCAAACGACCATATCATAAAAAATTGTAATTTCACAGCGTGAAAAACAGTTTCTTAAAATATATTAATAATCCGCAAGATGTCAAAAAAATAGCACAGGATAAATTGCCAAAACTCGCTAAAGAATTACGTGAGTTTATTATTGATATAGTATCTGTAAAAGAAGGACATTTAGGAGCAAGTTTGGGTGTTGTAGAACTTACAATAGCTCTACATTATGTGTTTAATACGCCAAAAGATTTATTGGTTTGGGATGTTGGACACCAAGCTTACGGACATAAAATACTTACCGAAAGAAAAGAAATTTTTGAAACCAATAGACAGTTACATGGTATTTCTGGATTTCCAAAACGAAGCGAGAGTATATACGATACTTTTGGAACAGGACATTCGTCTACATCTATTTCGGCAGTTTTAGGAATGGCAATAGCTTCTAAATTAAAAGGAGAAACAACCAAACAACATATTGCCGTAATTGGCGATGCGAGTATCGCTAGTGGAATGGCTTTTGAAGCATTAAATCACGCAGGAATTTCAGATACAAATATCTTGGTAATTCTCAATGATAATTCTATGGGAATTGATCCAAATATAGGTGCTTTAAAAGAATATTTAACCACATTAAAGCAAGATACGGCAAATTGCGATACTACTATTTTTGACGCATTAAATTTCGATTATTCAGGGCCAATAGATGGACATGACCTTCCTAAATTAATTGCAGAATTAGAACGATTAAAAAGAGTAAAAGGACCAAAAATAGTGCACATTATCACAACAAAAGGAAAAGGTTTAGCTAAAGCGGAAGAAAATCAAGTTACCTATCATGCACCAGGAAAATTTGATAAAAAATCAGGAGAATTAGTAGCTAAATCTACTAAAAATACTGTAAAATATCAAGATGTATTTGGATTTACATTGTTAGAATTAGCTAAACATAATGATAAAATTATTGGAATAACACCAGCAATGCCAACAGGAAGTTCTTTAAAATATATGATGGAAGAATTTCCACAAAGAGCTTTCGATGTTGGAATTTCCGAACAACATGCAGTTACTTTAGCTGCTGGGATGGCAACACAAGGTTTTATACCATTTTGCACGATTTATTCTACATTTCTACAACGTGCATACGATCAAATAATTCATGATGTAGCGTTACAAAAGTTACCTGTAATTTTTTGTGTGGATAGAGCAGGAGTAGTTGGCGAAGATGGCGCTACACATCACGGTGTTTTTGATATATCGTATTTGCGATTGATTCCGAACCTCATAATTGCTGCTCCTATGAATGTTTCAGAATTCCAAAATTTGTTATATACAGCACAATTGTCGCTAGATTTACCTATTGCAATCCGTTATCCACGAGGAAACGTCGAAGAAAATAAAAAAGTACAGTATGCTATTTCCAATTTTAATAAAGTAGAAATCGGAAAAGGAAAACAAATTTCTTATGGAAATAAAATAGCAGTTTTGACTATTGGAACTATTGGAAATACCATTTTAGAAATTTGTAAATCGCAAGAATACTCGAACAGAATAGCACATTATAATTTAGTATTTATAAAGCCATTAGATGAAGAATTATTACATCAAATTTGTCAAAAATTTGATAAAATAATTACGATAGAAGACGGTGTATTAATTGGAGGTTTTGGTTCTTCAATATTAGAATTTATTCAAGAGAACGACTATAAAAATATCCAAATAAAACGATTGGGAATTCCAGATAATTTTATAGAGCACGGAAAAATTTCTGAATTATACAAACAAGTTGGTTTGGATATTACATCCATTAAAAAAACAATAGATACATTTTAAGCGGAGATCTTAAAAATCCATTCCTTTTAATTTGTTGTGTAATAATATGGCTGCACGATCCGATAAGCTAGAAACAAAACTGCATATTTGTAGAATTCTATCGTAAAGAGATTCTTTTGTAGTTTGGTATTTTTCAGGCAATAAACGCAATATTAACTTGTCGTAATTGGAAGGGTTATTATTAAAAACTTTATTTTTTGCAATAATAAATACATCCAATAAATTAGATATTAGGTGGTAACCAGCAATTTCTTTTTCTACAACTTCTTTACTCTTATAAATTTTAGCAATACTAATTTTAATAATATCATTTATTTGTGCTTCGTATTTACTTTTATCGAGTAAAGAATGCGAAAACTGGCCTTTTAAAATAGCCTCTTCATGTACAATAAAAATATTTGCTGCTTCTTGTATAAGTGTTCCGATAGCTAAAGCTCTAAGGTAGCTAAGGCGATCTTTTTTCGTAGTAAGGGCATAATATTTTTTTGTATTAATGGTATCTTTTACTAATTTAATTAAGTATTCCAAAGCAAAATCTTCTTCTACCAAACCTAAATTTATACCATCTTCAAAATCAATAATGGTATAGCAAATATCATCTGCAGCTTCTACTAAAAAAGCCAATGGATGTCTGTTAAAAGCAATGTCGTTATCTTCTCTCAATTTACTTAAACCAAGTTCGTTTACAACATCCATAAATGCATTTTTCTCCGATTGGAAAAAGCCAAATTTTTTATCGACAATGTGTTTACTTGGTTTTTTAGGTAAAGATTCTTTCGGATATTTCATAAAAGCACCTAAAGTTGCATAGGATAATCGCAAACCACCTTGCACACCTTCTCGATTTTCGGTAAGAATTTGTAAACCATTTGCATTTCCTTCAAAATCTACAATATCTTGCCATTGCTTTTTTGTTAATTGCGATTGAAATTGCGAACCATTTCCAGTTTTAAAGTATTCGCCAATAGCTTTTTCACCGCTATGACCAAATGGTGGATTTCCAATATCATGCGCAAGGGCAGCAGCAGCAACAATAGCTCCAAAATCGTTTATTTGGTATCCTTTTTCTTTTAGATTTGGATACTTTTTAAGTAATTGTTTTCCAACAATTCTACCAAGAGAACGCGCAACACTAGAGACTTCTAAACTGTGTGTTAACCGAGTATGTATAAAGTCTGTTTTGGATAAAGGTATGACCTGTGTTTTATCTTGTAAACTGCGAAATGAATCGGAGAAAATAATACGATCAAAGTCCACTTCAAAGCCCAAACGAGTTTCGTCTTGATCAATTCTTAATCTCTTTGTGGTATCTCCATATCTTTTAAGTGATAGTAACTTTTCCCAATGCATAATTAAGGTAATTTTAATTTTTTCAAAGATAGATTATTAAATTGAAAAGACCTCAACGCTTTTAAAAATCGTTGAGGTCTTGCCTTTATGAAAAAAAATAGTCCATTACTTTAAAACCAATGTAACTTGTTTGGCGCAAGTGTATTTTGATTACTAAAGAGTATAAACTGATTTTGTAAATATCTAGTATTTCTATTTTTTAAATCTTCCTTTTTTTATTTTTTATTCCCACAAAAAAACTCTAAATGCTTCTTGCTCTTAGCGGCATTACCTTTGGTTACGCTTAATAATTTCTTTGTTTGGTATCGTGTATATTGTTGTCTTAGTATTATTAGTTGTTTATTATTCAATTACAATTGGAATTCCATAATAAAAATCCAATACTTTTGTTTTAAAAACGAAATTATATTTGGCATTTATTACTGCAATTTTGGAGTTAAAAAGGCGATTTTTTACCAAGTCAAAATCAAAAGAATTCATTGCACCTAATTGGTATTTTTCTTGCGATATTTTAAAGGATTCTTCTTGTGCTTTTAAAGAACTTATCGAAGATTCGTATTGTTTTAAAGACGCTTTTGCATCTAAGAATGCTCTTTCAATGGTTTCTCTAAGGCGTAATTTTTCATCTTCTAAATTCTGTTCGATTATTTCTTTATTTATTTTTGCTTTGCTAATGTTTGTTAGGTTTGTTTTTCCATCAAAAATGGTATATCGAGCAGATATTCCTAAACTATGCCCATAATTTCTATAATATTGATTTCCAAAATTATTGATGATATTTTTATTACCAAAAAAATCTCTTGATGCATAAGCATAGTTTGTATTTAATCCATAACTAAGATTTATACTAGGTTTTAAGTTGGTTTTGGCAATTTTAATTCCAAGGTCTGCATATTCGATATCTAATTTTGCTTTTTTGATTTCTGGTCGAGTTTCAAATGCTTTTTGGTAAACATTGTTAGAATTACTGTAGGTTAGAATTGCTTTATCTAAATTAATACTTACATCTTGAATATCAAAATTAAAAGAAGGTACTTGTATGAGTTGTGCTAAATTTAATAGCGATAAATCCAATGCATTTTTAGAGGTTGTCAATCGCTCATTATTAGAAGCAAGTGTAGCTTTAATATCAAATAAATCTGCTCTTGGATTAACACCTGCATCAATCAATTCTTTCATTTGATTTAACTGAATTTTGGTAATTGCTATTTGTTCTTTTGCTAATTTTATATTTTCTTTATTAAATAATGCATTCAAATAATTATTTGCTATTTGTAATGAGATATTATTTTGTAAGGTTTCTAAATTTAGGTTATTTAGTTCTATATTTTTTTCTGTTTGTTTAATTAACAACTTGTTTCTTCCTCCAGTATATAATGGCATAGATGCAGAAATCCCAATATTGTTTGAAGGGTTTGTATGATCGTATTTATAGCCTACATTAAAATTTTGTGCTGCAGAAGCAGACACATTAGGTAATAATCTTGCTTTTGCAATAGTAATTTCTTCTTTAGAATAATCGGTATTTAATTTTGCCCTTTTTAGCGAAACATTATTTTCTAATGCGTAGTCTACACATTCTTGTAAAGACCATTTTTTTTGAGCGTGTCCGACGCTCAAACTCAAGATATATATAATTATGGCAATTATTAATTTAGTCATTTTGCATAAAATTTATAATAATAAGACGTTTAATTCTATTAAATGTTACAACTAATATATAATTTATTAGTTACCACTTATAAAAATACATCAATTCAAGTATCTTTTAATAGAAAATTCCATAAAAATAGTATTGGAAATAATTTTTTTAGGAAATAGTATCAAAACATCACGTTATTTCATTAGATATTTTATTCGTTTGAAGGTGTCGAAATTGCCGTTTATTTGTTTTCTGTGAATGCTATTTTTTAATACGAAAATAAAAGAGTGAAATTTATTTTTTTGTTTTAAATTTTCTATATAAAAAATAGATTCCGAGGGCTAGAAACAGATAAGGGAAAATCATCAAATAGATAATGCCTCCATTAATACCTTCTGCCATTTTATTATCGCCATTTTCTACAACTGCTTTGCACATTGCACATTGAGAATAGGTTGTTTGTGTTATTAATATAATGGGAAAACTAAATATGAATTTTATTTTTTTCATGTCTAATGTGTATAATATGGAGAGATCATTATATAAACAATTACTCCTGTTATGGCTACATAAAGCCATAATGGAAATGCAATTCTGGCTATTTTTTTATGTTTTACAAAATCTCCTTTTAAAGCCCTTACGAAGGTAATTAATACAAATGGAATTACAATAATGGATAAAATAATATGTGTTATTAATATGAAAAAATAGACATATCGAATAGTTCCTTCTCCTCCAAACGAAGTGTCTCCTGAGGTTGCATGATGTAAGATATATAAAATTAAAAAAAGAACAGACAAACCGATGGCAATTTTCATTAATTTTTCGTGCAACTTTTTTCGTTTATTTTTAATTGCCCAAATAGCGATTATCAGTATGGTTGCTGTAAATGCATTTATGGTTGCATAAATTGGTGGTAAAAAGACAGGTAACTTAATATCTAATTTAATATTAAATAATGCAAATACTATAACAGGAACCAATATGGAAAGTAGTATTATAAATTTGTCGTAATTTTTAGTTGTTTCCATTTTTATTTTGAATTGTTAAGAATAGTATTTGGTACTATTCGTTAAGTAATAAAGCAATATCTTCTTTTATCATTTCTACTTGTTTATCGTCTAAACCATCGTAAAATTTTATTGGATTCTCAATACCACCAACTTCAATTTTCCGAGATCTTATAAAACCATTTTTATCTATTAGAGCAAATAAGCCAGAATGTTCGAAGCCACCTTCGGCAGCTTCATTTTCTCCAGCATATAATTTAAACCCTTTATTTGATATTTCGTAAATGGCTTCGATATCTCCAGTTAAAAAGTGCCAATTATCCATTACAGCTCCTTTTTTTAAGGCATATTTTTTTAATTGTTCTGGATTATCTCTTTCTGGGTCTATACTAAAGGATAGGATTCCAAAATTTTTATTTTTAGAAAAAGTATTTTGAATTTTTACCATATTTGTATTCATTATTGGACAAATAGTTGGACAGTTTGTAAAGAAAAACTCTACAACAAACACCTTATTTTCATACTCTTTGTTTGTAATTATTTTATTGTCTTGATTGGTAAAACTAAAGTTTGGAATGTGTTCAAATTTCAACAAATTAGCTGCGCCTTTTTT
The DNA here is from genome assembly GCA_026988355.1 of Flavobacteriaceae bacterium. Classification (GTDB taxonomy): domain Bacteria; phylum Bacteroidota; class Bacteroidia; order Flavobacteriales; family Flavobacteriaceae; genus S010-17. Next base: position 58,185 of record JALSLK010000016.1, on the reverse strand, counting down.
TGCATCCAGCACTTCCAATTCTTTTTTTGTTTTTACAACATCCTTATTTTTAATTGCATTAACAATTTTTGGCAGTGCATAAATTCCGAATATAAGTATGATAAAAGCAATTCCGATATATGATTTATTTTTCATATTGGTAATTTTAGAGTTTATTTTGTTTTTTTATCCTTATATGGATTTTTAAATACTTCTTTTTTCTTATTCTTTTTTAAAGCTAATCGGTATTCTGCTAATAGTATTTTAACATCGTCAACCATTTTTTGATGAATTTCTGAAACAGATTCTGTATTATATCCATATAGTATTCCGTCCTTAATATCTTCGTCTTTATTTCGGCCTCTTAAAGACACATCTTTATCAACTATAAAGGCTTTAGAAGTATAACTATTGGTATCAATATTTAGGTTTGTATGTAAGCTATTAAAAAGCGTTTGAATATTTTCTTTAGTTGTATGTACAAATTTCCAATTTTTAATATCTGTATTAAAGGCGAGTTCTTTTTTTAATTGATTGCTTTTGTTTTCTGTTCCCAAAGGAAGCACAACTACAATTTGAAAACTTGTAAACCCGTTAAAGTGTTTGTAAATTTTCTCGTTTAGATTTAATGCATTTGTTTTATGATTTAGTATATCTTCTCCAAAAAAACACAAGATACTTATATGATTTTTAAAGGCTATTTTCTGATCAGGTTCTATATTTACAATATCAATAATGTTATTTTGTAAAATAGGCAATCTTCTAAAATCATTTTTTCCAGTTAGTATAAATAGATAAAATGCTAATGGACCAATGAGTAATGCAATGAGTAGCCAAAATTTTTTCATAAATATATAATGTATAAAAAAAGATTGTTTAAAAAATTAATCCATTTTTCAAACAATCTTTTTTTAAATTTAAAAAATTTAGTTGAAAGTGGTAAGGGATTCAAATACGCCACTAAATGTTCTGCCAATCGAACCTCCTTCTACTATGAGGTAAAAAGACAAATATAAAATAAACATAACGAGTGTCCATACAATAGAACGTCTAAACCATTTTTTTTCTCCACTTAAATGCATAAAAAACCATGCAATATAATATGCTTTAACCAGTGTTAATATTAAAAATATCCAATTTAATGGACTTGTACCTAAAACTTTACTTAAGTGTAAAGGCTCTGGTTTATATATACCTAGAATTACTTCTACAAGTGTAATAATGGTTAGTATAATAAACACTTTCCAAATTAGCGCTTTATGTGATTGTGTGTGTGCCATTTTATTGTTTTTAGTTTATTAAAATAAGTAAAAGAATGTAAATACAAAAATCCATACTAAATCTACAAAGTGCCAATATAAACCTGATTTTTCGACCATTTCATAATGTCCTCTTTTTTCGTATGTTCCTACTAATACGTTAAATAAAATAATAATGTTAATTAGAATTCCTGAAAAAACGTGAAATCCGTGAAAACCAGTAATAAAGAAAAAGAAATCTCCAAATAAAGTTTTACCATATTCGTTTACTTTAAGATTAGCTCCTATAACTACTTGTTTTGAGGATGCAAGTAATTTTGTTGCATCACTTCTACTTAATATAACTTTCGATTTTGTTGCTTTATCAATCCTTTGAGTTCGTACCGATAATTCTGGATGATTTTTAAATCCATCTAATACTTGTTGTAAAGTAACCGAAGGTACTGTTGCTTCTTTTTTGAACCATATTCCGTTACTTCTGGTATGTTGTGCTCTTTGATTATGTGCTACCGAAGCAAAACTTGCTAAGCTAACTTGTTTGCCTTCTTTGTTTACAAATTGAGCAATTTCTCCACTATTAAGAACAATAGCTCCTTTGTCTCCTTGAATAAAATTTTTCCATTCCCAAGCTTGAGAGCCTAGAAATATAATTCCTCCAATAATTGTAAGAACCATATAAAAGGCTACTTTCTTTTTTTTCATTTGATGACCAGCATCGACAGCAAATACCATTGTTACCGAAGAAAAAATAAGTACAAAAGTCATAAATGCTACATAAATCATAGGCAGCGATTGATGCGTAAATGGTACGTGTGTAAAAACTTCGTCGGCGATTGGCCAACTTTCTAAGTGTTTAAAACGCATTAATCCGTATGCTCCTAAAAATCCTGCAAAAGTTAATGCATCAGAAATTAAGAAAAACCACATCATCATTTTACCATAACTAGCATTAAAAGGTTTATCACCTCCACCTGTCCATGTGGTGCCAGTTGTCTGATTTGGTACTGTTACTTCCATTGTTTTTGTGTTTAATTAGAATTTGATTATGAAAAAAATCATAAAGTCAGCAAATATAAAAAAATCTTATTGAAATATCCCTAAAGTACTGCAAGAAAAAATAAAAATAAGAATAGCCAAAGTCCTCCTAAAAAATGCCAAAAAATCTCTCCTAATTTTATTCCTAACATATCGGTAGCATTATATTTTTCTTTTGCATTATTATACAATAATACTAAAATAACAACCAATCCAATAATTACGTGTGTTACATGTGCAAACGCTACAATATCAAATAATGATGATGCAACATTACTTTGTTCTCCCGTAAAGAATAGTCCTGCTTTAGTTAATGCAAGATACCCTTGGTATTGACAAATTACAAAAGTTATTCCTAGAATTAATGAAGTTATTAATAAAGATGCTGTTTTTGCTTTATTTTCTTTTTGCATTGCTTTTTTTGCAAAATAAAAACTAACACTACTTAATAAGATTAATAAGGTACTTATGTAAAATATTTTTGGCAAGTCAAAAGACACCCAATCTTCACGTTTCCTACTTATAATGTATGCGCTTGTTAAACCTGCAAATGACATCGTTAATGAAACTAATGCAAAATAAAGCATTTGTTTGAACGTTTTTTCTCTTTTTAGTAAATCCATAATTTAATGTAAAAATTTATCTATTACGAAGATGATTTGTATTAATGTGATGTATAAAACACTAGATAACATTAGTTTTCTAGCTACTTTGTCTGTTTGTTCTTTATGTAATTTAAAACCATAAAATAACATGATTAATCCTAAGACGAAAATTACTATTGCTGTACCTGGTAATAGGTATAAACTTCCAGTTTTTCTAAATACTGGAATTATTGAAACAGCAATCATAAAAATAGTATAAATTATGGTTAACCTTGTTGCTACTTGATTTTTCTTACCAGTTGGCATCATATTAAATCCAGCTTTTTTGTATGCATCGAACTGCAACCAACCAATTGCCCAAAAATGTGGAAATTGCCAAAAAAACTGAATCATAAATAAGACACCAGCTTCTATTCCGAACTGATTCGTAGCAGCAACCCATCCTAACATAAATGGAATTGCTCCAGGTATTGCTCCTACAAAAACACTTAATGGAGTTATAGGCTTTAAAGGTGTATATGCACTTGTGTATAAAAATACAGATATTGCACTAAACATTGCTGTTTTTGGATTTATTACATAGAGCGATATAATTCCTAATATGGTTAGCAGAATAGCAATTATCATTGCGGTATTAACAGTCATTCTTTTTGCAGGTAGTGGTCTGTTCTGCGTTCTAGGCATTACACTATCTGGTACTCTTTCTATTATTTGATTGTATGCATTTGATGCTCCAACCATACAATAACCTCCGAAAGCCAAAAGGAATAAAATTTTATAATCTACTGTTTCTACAGCAAGTAAATATCCAGCAATGGATGATATAACTACACTAACGGATAATCCAAATTTAGTAAGCTGTTTAAAATCGGTTAAAAATGATGTTTTCTTATCCAAAAAAAATGTTTTAGTTTAGGTCTGCAAATATATTACTTATTCGTAATTGAGCATAGAGATAAATAAAAATATTAAAAAATGTTTTGGTTATTTAAAAAATGTATTAAATTTGCACTCGCAATTTTAGTTGTTTGTTTAGAATAACTTGTTTTGCGAAAGTAGCTCAGGGGTAGAGCATCACCTTGCCAAGGTGGAGGTCGCGGGTTCAAATCCCGTCTTTCGCTCTGAGTTTTTGAAATTGACATAGCTTTTAGCTAAAATTTCAATACATCATGCTTGAGTGGTGGAATTGGTAGACACGTTGGACTTAAAATCCAATGGACGCAAGTCCGTACGGGTTCAAGTCCCGTCTCGAGTACTTAAACCGTTGTTAATCTTTTGATTTTCAACGGTTTTTATTTATATAAATTTAATCTTTTAAAGATTTTTTTATTTAATAATAAATTTAATTGTTTCTATTTTATCTTTCATTCTAAGATTAATAAAATAAACTCCTACATTCATATTATTTCTAGAAAGAGTTATTTTATTATTTCCTTTGCTAATATTAACATTTTTGTTTTTAATTAATCTTCCTTCAACACTATAAATAGACATGTTTAGTATGCCTTTAGAAGATGTATTTATTTCTAGAGTAGAGCTTATTGTAAATGGATTAGGATAAATCTTACTTTTAAAGAATGGACTATCGTTATTCATTGCTTTTTCTTTGGATGTATCTGAATTTATTATACCTATGCAATGAGGTATACGACAAGAATAACAATTTACATTATTAGATGCCACACCACTTCTATTTGATGCTGAATTATTATTTGTACCATTAAATACAGGTAAAGAAGACATAAAACTAGGTACAGATGTTAAGTAACAAGTTTGTCCTTGGCCTGAGTTTAATGAGTTACTATAATTGTTTGTGCCAAAAGGCCAAACTCCACAGTATCCAGCCGAAAAACTAGTATCACAATTATTACCTGATGAATTACATTTGCTGTTTCCACGTATTACATGGTTTTTTGCTTTTATTTGCCATCTGTCATGACCTAATCTTCTAAAAACTTTATTGAGGACAAATCTTTGTCCAGAGTTTCCTGTACAACCATCAATTTTTTGCACTTCAATTTGTGTTTTAGAGATATTTCTATAAAAAGTATTATTCATTCCATTTGCTCCATGATCATCATCTACGGATATTTTATCTTCACATAAATTCCCTTCTACTAAGTTGGCATAATTTTTTCCAACACCATGTAATGTAATATTATATGGATGGTTTAAGGTTATTGATGTAGTTCCGTTGCCACTGAATTCATTTGTGTTCTTTGCTGCGCCAGCATATAAATTATTATAAGAAACAATATTAAAAGAGCTTACTTTTGTTCCAAGCGAAGAGTTGTCTTCAGCTCCTTGAATAACTACAGCGTGTCTATTAAGTCCAATTCTATTATTTTCAATTAAGTTATAATCTGAGTTTGTTATTTGAACTCCATAACCTTGAGTTCCTCCATTATTAACACTAAGGAAACCAAATAGAAAATCTCCTACTGGTCCAAAAGGGAAGTGCCATCTTTTCCATGATGTTCCACCAAGTGTCCATTGGTCAAAAAAGTCACATCCTAATATGCTATTGTGATTTCCTCCAGATATTTGAACGGTACAGCCATATCCTCTTCTTATTTTTACGTTTTCTACCCAACAATTCGTTTGTCCAGAAATTTTAATTATAGATTTATTTTTAAATAAACCGTTGCTACTTACATTGTGATAGCTGTTAAAGTTAAATGCTTGAAAAGTGTCAATACTCAAACAGGTAACACCACAAAAAGGTTTTTTAATTTGAATAAAATCTTTTGCAACTGCCGCTTTATTTGTAGTGTTAGCAATGATATGAAACTTAGTATTATTAGCTCCAGCTCCACTAATTACAACATTTTTTCGATTCATTATGATGGTATCTCCTTTGTCGAAATAATAATGTCCAGTAGGAAAGTATATAACTTTTAATTGGTTAGAATTTGCTGTATTATTTATTATGGTGTTTAGATCTGTTACATTTACTAAATAACCATCTCTAAAAGGTTTTAAAGGACTTCTAGTCCATTTACACCAATATATTGGTTTACAGTCTTTGGTTGCTGGCAATCTAGATTTGTCATATCCAGCTTTATTCCATTGTCTTATTAAATTATGAGATACGATTGAATTTGATGGAGGATGAAATAAGCTAGGTAGAGGCGTTTTAACTGTAAAACTACTTGTTATAACTTCATTGCATTCATCAAAATTACAATTTCCATTTGTAGAATACTGTATGGAGTGTTCTCCTGCAACAGTATAGCTTGCTGTAAAAGAAAGTTGTCCAGGATTTGCTGAAGTGGTATATGGAAGTCCGTATGTTGTTCCATTTACATTAATTTCACCAGAGCCATCAATTGTCCATACTCCATAAGTTTCATAACAATTATCACATTCTTCACATTCATCAACTTGTAAAGTTATAGACTGTCCTATATATGTATATGATGGATGAAATATTTCGCAAATTCCATCAGCATAGGATGAATTTGTATACATTAACATCATAAATAATAAAAATTGTAATATTTTTTTCATTTTCGATATAATTTTCCCCTTACTCTATTTAATATTCGGCTTTTCAGGTATCGCCTTGTTAAATAGAGTGAAATATATAATTTTGTTACCTAGTTTTCAAGAAAGAAAAACGATTGAAATTTATAATGAATAGATAAGTTATAAAAAAATATTATTTGCCAAGCGTCTGCATCAAAAAATCATCCAATTCAACCATTTGATTATAACCTAATTTTTTACCAGATTGTCCAAAAAAGTATAAGCTAATCCAAATTATAGGTAATGCAATTAAAATATATTTTTGGATTTGAAAATCTTTTTCTAAACTCCAATTCACATAAAACCAAACAAAGGCAATGATAAAAAAAAGAGCAACAACAAAATGTAAAAACATAAAAAAGGTCCAAACTTGAGGTTTAGGTCCTAAAATTCCTTTAATAAGTGTTTTGTTATTCTCGTCTTTATCAATTTCAATTTGTAGCTGAGGCGACCAAAAATGACCTTCCTCTTTAGGAATATCTAAAAAAATATGATTTCCCGAAATTTTTGAGCAATATTTACAGTTCTCATTTTTAAGAATTGTTTTAAATTTATTTAAGATAAATTCTTGACTTTCATCAATGTTAAAAGCAAACCTAGGTTTTAATAAAACCGTATTTAATTTATTTCCATGAATTGGTTTATTCATAATTATTTAGTAGCCATTTGTAATATGTTCTAGTTTTATCTTGTCCAAAATTTTTATTCGTTTTCCTTTTAATTCAATTGCTTTTTCTTTTTTTAATTGCGATAAAAGACGAATGCTAGATTCGGTTGCAGTACCAATAGAATTGGCAATTTCTTCACGACTAAGTAAAATGTTTAAAAAACCATCTTTGTCAACTCCAAAAGTTTTTTCAAAAAACAGCAACGAGTCCGCTAAACGTTCCATTACACTCTTTTGAGCCATATTTGTAATGGAAATATTTGCATTATCTAAGTCATTACATATTGACTTTGTAATATTTAAAGAAAATTCAGTATTATTTTTAAATTTATTATAAATTTCTTCTTTAGGTATATAACAAGCCTCCATATCTTCTAGTGCAGTAACCGTAAGGTGTGCAGCGCTACTACTCAAAACAGATCGATGTCCAATAAGTTCCCCTTTTTGAATAAAGCGAACAATTTGATCGTTTCCATTAGGCGATAATTTTGTTACCTTACATTTTCCATTTCTCAAACAAAATACACCATTTAATTTTGTTCCTTCTTCAAAAATAATTTCTCCTTTTTTAAATTGTAAAGCAGTTTTTTTTTTAGAAATCTCATTTAATTCTTTATCAGAAAGAATACTGAGTGTGTTTAATTCTCTTATAATACATTGATTACAATTCATGAATCTATTTTTAGGATAGCCATTCCAAATATATAGATTTTATGATAAATATCTTATAATTTTACAATAAATTTGTGAACTTTTGTACTTGATATATGGAAAAACAAACATGTTTTCATTGTGGATTAGATTGTAAAAGCGATACTTTTAGATTAAATGATGCATTTTTTTGTTGTAATGGTTGTAAAACTGTTTACGAAATTTTACATCAAAATGAATTAGGTTGTTACTATGATTTTGAAAAAAATCCAGGAACAATACCAAATGAAATAAAAGGGAAATATAATTATTTAGAGAACCAAGAAATTGTTGAGAGATTACTAGAATTTAACGATGAAAAAACAGCAGTAGTTTCTTTTTATACACCAAGCATACATTGTAGTTCTTGCATTTGGGTTTTGGAAAACTTAAATAAATTACATAATGGAATTCTAACTTCGAGTGTAAACTTTCCAAAAAAAAACATAAGAATTACCTTTAAGAAAGACAAGGTTTCATTAAAAGAAGTGGTTGAATTATTAACAGCAATTGCCTACGAGCCATATATTAGCTTAGATGATGTTTCGAATGATAAAAAAGAAAATAATAAAAAAATAATTTATCAACTAGCAATTGCTGGTTTTGCTTTTGGTAATGTGATGTTACTTTCTTTTCCAGAATATTTTCAAGAAGAAGGCTTTTGGTTAGAAAAATACAAATATTTATTTCGATATTTAATGTTTGCTTTTGCCATACCAGTTGTTTTTTATTCTGCAAGAGATTATTATGTAAGTGCAATAAAAGGATTAAGAAATAAGATTATTAATATTGACGTTCCTTTAACATTAGGAATTTTTGTGTTATTTATAAGATCAACAATCGAAGTGTTTTTTAATTTAGGTTCAGGATATTTTGACTCGCTTACAGGTTTAATTTTTTTCTTATTGTTAGGTAAAATATTTCAGCAACGAACCTATAATTATTTATCTTTTGAACGCGATTATAAATCGTATTTTCCAATTGCAGTCACTAAAATAACCGATAATAAAGAAGAAATAGTAGAAGTTAATAAAATAAGAAAAGGAAATCGGATATTAATTAGAAATCAAGAATTAATACCAGTAGATGGTATTTTAATTAACGGAAAAGCATCCATAGATTATAGTTTTGTAACAGGAGAATCTTTGCCAGTAACTAAAAAATCTGGAGATAAAATTTTTGCAGGAGGAAAACAAATTGCAGGAGCAATCGAAATGGATGTACTTCACACCATCGAACAAAGTTACCTTACACAATTGTGGTCTAATAAAGCTTTTGCTAAAGAAGATAACGATACAATTAAATCTACAACCGATAAAATTAGTAAATACTTTACATTTATGATATTAGGAATTGCTTTAGTCGCAGGTATCGTATGGTCATTTACCAGTATTTCAAAGGCAATTAATATTGCATCGGCTGTGTTAATTATTGCATGCCCTTGTGGATTAGCACTTTCTGGACCTTTTGCATTTGGGAATATATTGCGAATATTTGGTTATAATAAATTCTATTTAAAAGATGCAAATAGTATTGAATATGCAGCTAAAATAAATACAATAATATTTGATAAGACTGGAACAATAACGACAAATGCAATGTCTAATATTACATACGATGGAATAGATTTATCTAAAGATGAATTGTCATATATTAAAAATGTAATTCGAAATTCAAGCCATCCATTAAATAGAATGTTGTACGGGTTTTTACCAGAAATAGAAAAAATAGAAGTAAAAGAGTTTAAAGAAATTATTGGTAAAGGAATCATAGCTACAATAAAGGATACCAAAATTAAATTAGGATCAGCACCATTTTTAAAGGTTAAAAATCAAAATAAAATCGAGACTGTTATTTTTGTATCAATTAATGATAGTGTAAAAGGAAAATTTGTTTTTAAAAATAAATATCGAAATAACGTATCCTCTTTTTTTAAAAAACTAAAATTGGACTATAAATTAGTTATTTTATCTGGAGATAACGAAGGCGAAAAAGAAACTTTAAATAAAATTGTACCAAAGGAAACTACAATTCTATTTAATCAAAAGCCAGAAGATAAACTAAATTATATAAGCAAGTTACAGCAAAAGGGTTTAAAAGTAATGATGGTAGGTGATGGGTTAAACGATGCAGGAGCATTGGTACAAAGTGACTTTGGGGTTTCTGTTTCCGAAAATACAAATGTGTTTTCACCTGCAAGTAACGCCATATTAGATGCAGCTCATTTTAATAAATTACCTCAATTTTTAACATTGGCAAGAAAAACAATACGAATAATTCGTGCGAGTTTTATGTTGTCTTTAATTTATAATTCTATCGGAATGTTTTTTGCAATAACAGGTCAATTATCTCCATTGGTTGCAGCAATATTAATGCCTTTGAGTTCTATCTCTGTAGTTGTTTTTGTTACCTTAATGACTAATTTTATTGCTCGGAAAATAGAGTAATTAGCTTTAAAAATCTTTCATTTTTAATTTAAACTTCATTCTTAAAACAGGAATAAAAACCCAAAGAAAGAGAATAAGTATCGAAAATATAAAACCAATTGCAGTTCCAAAAAAATCTTTAAAGACAGCGCCAGTATAGCCAAGTAATGCAGAAATATCAAGTTTAAGTAAGATCAAAATACGCGATAAATCTATTGGATTAAACATGGTTGCAACTAACGAAAATTTATCTAATGGATAAGCATTAAATAAGATTAATGAAATCATAAAAAAACCATCGTATATCACAGCTAAAAATAGCCACATTAAAATGGCATAACCAAAACCTTTAATTTTATTTTCGGTAGATAAAGCAATGTTATATGCCAATGCAACAAAAATAAAATTAAGAAATATACCAACTAAAATTAGTAAACTAAAATCAAATATTGCTGCGGACTTAAATAATCCATAGAATACAAATGGAATTCCCAGTCCAATAAATAAACTCAAGGTTAAGGATAGAGCAATGCCTAAATATTGTCCCATAAATATTTTACTTCTCTTTATGGGTTGTGCAAGTAAAAGCTCTGTAAATTCCTTTGAATTATAGTAATACATAACGCCAAAAATTGTTCCAATAAGCGGCGTTAATACAATAATAATATTCATTAAAGTAATAATTGCTTTGTTAATGTCGCTATTTAAGAATAGTAGTACAAAACCAAGAGATAAATAAAAAAAGAAATATACGTAACTCCAGCGACTACGCAATAAATCGAATATACTGTATTTTAATATTTTTAACATTTTTAATATATTGTTTAATCGTGTATTCTTTTACGAATTACACTCATTTTCACTAAATAATTATTTGCCAAAATAAATTTTAAGGCTACTTATAAACGTCTATTTTTTTTCGGTTTTATAGCGAAGTTGTCATAGATCTAATTACATCATTAATTCTGCAATTGCATGTTCTAAATTGTTTTGTTTTGTTTGTTTTTTTAAAGCATCAACACTTCCTTTAAAATAAATTTTTCCATCAAGTAAAAAGACAATTTCATCTGCAATCTCATCTACAACACTCATAATATGTGTCGTAATTAAAATGGTTTTTCCATTTTCTTTTTCTTTTTGAATTTGTTTTTTTAAATGAATTAATGCGATTGGATCTAAACCAGTTGTTGGCTCGTCTAAAATAATTAGTTCGCTGTCAAACATAAAAGTTAAAACTAGATTTACCTTTTGCTTTGTTCCTCCAGAAAGGTTTCTTAATTTTTTATTTAAAAAAGGTTTTAAACCAAATAGTCCTATCAATTCCTTTTCATTTGCTTTTTTAGGCCTTAGGTTCTTAACCATATTAATTAATTCTTTAACCGAAAGATTGGTAGGAAAATTTGCAATTTGTGGTAAATAATTAAGGTTATTTCTATAATTCCATTTTTTTAAAATACTTTGATTGTCAATAAAAATACTTCCTTTATTTGGAATTACCATACCTAATAAACACTTTATTAAAGTTGTTTTTCCAGAGCCATTTGGTCCTAGAATAGCAAAAACACCACCTTTGTCAATTTCTAAATCCAAACCATCCAAAACGGTTAGTCTTCCAAATTTTTTATGTAAATTTTTTATTTGTATCATATTTTATAGTTTTAAATGTAGCATACAACGTCTAAATTCTTATAAAGGATTTATAGGTTTCATCAAAGGTTTATTGTCTTTTAAATTATTAGGAGTAAAAACTGGAGAAACTTTTTCAGAAAAATTAATAATATCCACAAAAAGACTTCTCAAAAGCACCAAAGTTTCAGGTGTTTTATTTACAACATAAGAAAATAATTTAACGGGTCTGTGCGCAATGTCTCCAATGCCATTTTTGTCAATATCGTAACCATTGTACTCGCTCCAATAATTTGCTTCAAATTTATTGTCGTTTAATCTACTATTGTAAGATAAATCAAAAGCGTTATGCATAAAGTTGTTATATTCAAAAATATTCGTATAGCAGCCTCCAGTAAATTTTAAAGCCCAACCATTTCTAATAAAATGATTGTTTTTATAGTTTATTCGATTGCAACCATCAATATTAATTCCAATAGTATTTTGTTCAAAAATATTATCGACAATTTCTGCATCATTAATTTCTTTGAGTAGTAATCCGTAAGAAGCAGTTCCCCAATTATAATGAAATGTATTGTGGTGCATTTTTATAAATTTAGAAAACATTACAGCCACTCCAGCTCCATTTTTTTTAAATTCATTATGATGGTATTCGTTTTTGTGTGAAAACATAAAATGCAATCCATAGCGAATATTATTTGCACTAGTATTGTTTGAAATGTGACTATTAGTAACAAATTCTAGGTAAATTCCATCTCGCATACCAGAAACAATATTTTTTTCTATTCGCATATTTTCACATTTCCACAGATGAAATCCATTTCCAGAAGTTGCCTCTGTTTTAAATTCCCCAATAATCTTGTTGTTTGATAGTAAGCCATATTTTGTTCTTTGTAAGATAAACCCATAAAATACATTTTCCATACGGTTGTTTTTTATAACAAAATTATTAGAATGAGAAACAAAAATTCCAGCAATTTCTTTGGTATAACTCATGCCAACATTTTTAATTTTAAAACCAGAGATACTAAAATTATCTGCTTTTATTGCAAAAACACTATCCGTTTTGTTTTCAGCATCAATTACAGGAAAATCTTCACCAATTAAATGAATACCTTTGTTAATGTAAATTTTTGTTTCTTTATAAATGCCTTTTTTTACAAAAATGGTATCTCTATCGTTTGCTAATGTTATTGCTTTTTTAATTGTTTTAACATCACATGTAGTACAAACTTGAATTGTTTTTGTTTGAGAATTAATTTGTATAGTTAGTAAGAATAACAAAAATATTAAAAAGAGCTTTACTTCATTTTTAATGAAATTTTTAGGACTAAAAATGGGAATAAAAGCATTCATTGTTCCGATAATTTAATTTTCAATTCACTCCAAGTGTATAATTTTCCGCCATGCATAGACTGTGCTTTTTTAGCGGTTTCGATAGAGCTAAAAGCAGAGAGATTTGCTCCCATTGGGCTTTTAATTTTTTTACTAATTAAAAAGGAGGCAGTTTTTGCATCTACTAAGTTATCGGGATTTCCATAATCTGCAACTAAGATAAATGCCATTTGATCTTCATTGTTTTCTTTTAGGAGAGTCTTTATTAAACACTCGACAGCATCGAACATAAAAGCTTTCCCTTTTTTGGTTACATATTGTGCGACATGACTTTTATCTACAACGGTCATATCACAATTTAGGCAGTGATCTTTGCCGTAATTAATTTTTTTCGGTTCGACTTTGCAAGAAATTATGGTAAATAATAATGTAAAGAAGAATAGTGGTAATTTACGTTTCATTTTAGTAGTAGTTTTGTAAATTTAGATAATAGAGTTTAGATGTTTTTAATATCCATTCAAAATTTATTTGGCTTCTTTTTTACCAACAAAAAAAGAGAGAAATGTCAACATCATTCCTATAAACATTAGCCATGCTCCCATCATAGGATAGGAATGTGCTGTAAAATTTAAAATATCTTTAGAACCAAATAAAGGAGGTTGAAATCCCATGATAGAACCATCAGGATTAGTAAACTTCATAATTGCGTTAGGATCTAGCGTATGTCCATAATCGTATTCCCATAAGTAAAAATCATACATTCCTACAATTCCTAAAACAGACATTAAAATAAACCAACCTAAAAACCATTTGTAGTTCATTTTAAAACCAATTAAAACTCCAAATGCAACCATAATTCCAATAGTAATAGGAAAAATTTTGAATTCAGGTATGGTTTTTGGTATGAATTGCATACCAACATAATGGTTCATTAAATTGATGTTTTTAATATCAAATTCATGGGTATCGGCAAATTTATTGATATAAATATCCATTCCTAAAGGAATAGGATATTGTGGTGCTTCTAAAGTAATGTTCCATAAAGGAAAAATAAATAATCCCAGTAGTAACAATGAGCCAACAATCATTAATATATTTGATTTTTTCATAATGTGTTTTATTTATTTCCGATAATTTGGAAATGTTAATTAGTATTGATTTCAAATTTTTAATTAAAAAATAGTAATAAAACTTACGAAAACCCTTTTGTTTTATTAGAAAACGAGCAATTTTATTGATGAAATTACTCGTTTTCACTACTACTAACTAAAAATCTTTATAAATCATCTTCACCTGGAATATCACCATCCAAAGTGTACGATATTTTGATATTTGAATTGCTTGGAGAAACACGAACATATCCTTGCATTTCTTGATGTAATGCAGAACAGAAATCGGTACAATAGAAAGGCCAAACTCCAACGTTTTTAGGTTCCCAAGTAAATGTCGTAGTTCTACCAGGCATAATTAATAATTCCGAAGTTTGTGCGCCAATCATAGAGATACCATGAGGTACATCGTAATCTTGTTCTAAATTTGTTACGTGAAAGAATACTTTATCCCCAACTTTTACACCTTCAATATTATCAGGAGAGAAATGAGAGCGAATCATAGTCATATAAATATGAACTTCTTTCCCTTTACGAACAACCTTAGTTTCTGCCTCACTTTTAACACCATAAGGATGTTTATTATCTTCTAGTTTATATATTTTAGTTGTTTTTGGTGCAATTTTATCAGCAGCTATACCAGCGGCATAATGTGGTTCTCCAATAGTTGGAAAATCCAATAGTAATTCCATTTTTTCACCAGAAATATCAAATAATTGAGCAGATTGACAAACTTCGGGACCTGTTGGTAAATAACGGTCTTTTGTAATTTTGTTCATTGCAACTAAATATTTATCATCTGGAGTTCTTGAGTTTCCTCCTGGAATCATTAAATGTCCTACCGAGTAATACACTTTATGCCTATCGATAACTTTTAAGTCTTTAACATTCCATTTTACAACTTCGGATGAGATAAAAAATGTAGTATAAGCATTACCTCTAGTATCAAATTCGGTATGTAATGGACCTAAGCCAGGTTGATCTAATGTGCCATAATTAACAGCATCAAATTTAATAATTGGAATTCCGTACGCATCGCCATCAAACGCTTTATCTTCTATTGCTTTTAACATTTTTGTAAATGAATGTATTGTCATTTGCGCTGCTAATTTACCATTACCAATAATGTATTCTCCAGTTGGATCAACATCGCAACCATGAGGAGATTTTGCTGTTGGTAAAAAGAAAATAGCGCCTGGTACATCTTTCGGTTCTACCACCAATACTTCTTTTTCCATTGTTGAGGTTGCATTATGAGTATCATCATTCCATACATTATGTGTATATCTTGCAGGTACTTTTTTACCACCTCCATTTTTTACATATTCGGCAATTTTCTTCCAATTGATTGCTGCAATAAAATCTTTATCATTTTGAGATGCATTTACTTCCATTAAAGAGTTCGCTTCTTCTGTATTGTAAGTAGAGAAGAAAAACCATCCATGAGATTTTCCACGACCAGGGTGAGATAGATCATAGTTAAAACCTGGCATTTTAATTTGGAAATCAATGTTCATACGACCAGTCTCTTGGTTAATTTTTAAGAAAGACAAAGCGCCACTAAAGTTTCCTTTCATATCTTTAATTGACATGTCTCTTTGAGGAAATGGTACAGAAAAACGAGTTCCTGCTACTACATATTCAGAATTTTCTGTAACAAATGAAGAAGAGTGATTACCTGCTGAATTAGGAATTTCAATGATTTCTTCTGTTTCAAAAGTTTTTAAACTGATACGCGCAATACGAGGTGTATTGTTTTCATTAATAAATACCCAACGACCATCTACAGAACCTTGCGTTTGAGAAATATCTGGATGGTGAGAGTCTCCCCAAGGCACGAAACCATGAGATGTCATTAACATGGGTTTGGTTTCTTCGCTATAACCATAACCTTTTTCTGGATCTTGAGAAAAAACAGGAATTACTCGAAATAACCTACCAGAAGGTAGACCATAAACGGCTAATTGACCACTAAATCCACCTGAAATAAATGCATAATGCGAGTCGTGATCTCCTGGAGCTACATAAACCTTTTCTGCTGCATTACCAGCAATTGCTCCTTTACTATTACTATTTTTTTTACTTGTAGGAGGACCACAACTTATTAAAAAGAAGGTAGTAATTACAAATAAAAATAGACTTTTGATATATGTATTCATGGTATTAAATTTTAAATTATCGTTTAGTTGATTAACTTTTTGTACGTAAATATTCTAAAATAGATCGGCATTCTTCTTTGGTAATATGTTGTTGAGCCATTGGAGCATTATATTCTGCAATTAATGCTTTCGCAACAGGATCTTTTTGTAGCATTTCCTCCGAATTTAAAATCATATTCATAATCCATTCTGGAGAACGCCTCTTTGTAACTCCTTTTAGAGCAGGTCCTATGTATTTTTTTTTAACTTTATGACAAGCCGTACAGTTCGTTTTAAATAGTACTTTTCCTTTTGCGACCATTTTATCGTCTATTGCTTCAAGTTTTACACTTTTAATAGGACCAATACCTTTATTATCTAAGGTAGGTTTCATTAAATCAAGTTTAGTAGAATTTGTCGTTACTTCTTCCTTTTTTTGAGTTTCTACTTTTACTTCTTTTTTAGTAGTAGATTTAACAGGATTATCTTTTTTTTTGCTTTCTCCACAACTCCAAAGAAATAGAGTGGCTATTGTTGTAATTATTAAAATTTTGAAATTCATTTCATTTGTTGTTTTTAGTTAATAATATTTTTTAAATTAAGTTTGTTTTATTTGTCTGAAGGCACTAGAACGTCTTCAATAACGTGAATCCAACCATTACTTACTTTTACGGATTTTAGAATTTTTGTACCTCCAACATATATACCATCCTCTTTCTTTTCAACAACTAAATATTTCCCAGATGCCATATATAATTTGCGTCCTTTTTTTGCTTCCTTTTTTAATTGTTTCATTGGATAGTTTGCAGGAGCAACATGATTTTTTAGTATAAAACCTAACTTTACTTTGTTTTCTGGTTTAACCAAAGTCTCCACAGTTCCTTTTGGTAATTTATTAAAAGCAGCATTTGTAGGTGCAAATACAGTTAATGGACCAGCATTTACTAAAGCATCTTCAACACCTGCAGCTTTGACGGCTGTAACTAATGTTGAAAAATCTGGCAATGACATTGCTACTTGTAATATATTAGCATCTTCTCCTTTTCCAGCTTTTACAGCAGATTGACCTTTGTATTCTGTTTTGGTTTTAGTTTGTTTTTTGTTAGTAGTATTTTGAACTTCATTTTTACATGAAAATAAAAAAAGAACTACTAGAACCGATAATTTGTAATAGTTTGATTTCATTGTTAATATTTTAGATAATTTATTTCTATAATAACGCAAAATTAGGGCATGCATTAGTTAAAAAAAATGATTTTTATCATACAAAAGACTATTTTATCTTTTTTATAATTATCTACTAAAAAAAAGAAAATAAAATGTAATGTTTGTTACACTCAAAGTGAGAAAAAGTAAAGGTTTATATGTATATTTGTTAAAGTTAAAAAATGATAAATATCATAAAACGTATTACATATATATCCTACATTTGCATTAATAAAAAAATCATTAAATGAATGTGATTTATATTATGATAGGAGTGAGTATTGCGATAGCAGTATTGTTTTTAATTATCTTCATTAAATCTGTTAAATCAGGTCAATATGACGATATGTATACACCTTCGGTACGCATGCTATTTGAAGACGAACTAGTAAAAGAGAAAAAAAAGAATTAACTATATCAAATTAAATTAATCAATTTAAACATGGAGAAAGAACAATTTTATTACGATAATAAAATAGTGAAGCTATTTTTATGGGCAACGGTTCTATGGGGAATTATTGGAATGACCGTTGGGTTAATGGTTGCCTTCTTATTTTTGTTTCCAAATTATATGGAGGGAATTTCTTGGTTGAGTTTTGGACGTTTACGTCCATTACATACGAATGCAGTAATTTTTGCCTTTGTAGGGAATGGTTTTTTTGTTGGAATGTATTATTCCATGCAAAGATTATTAAAAACAAGAATGTTTAGTGATACGTTAAGTAGAATTCACTTTTGGGGATGGCAGTTAATTATTGTTGCAGCAGCAATTACGCTGCCTTTAGGATTAACTTCATCTAAAGAATATGCAGAATTAGAATGGCCTATCGATATAGCTATTACACTTATTTGGGTTGTAATGGGAATAAATATGATTGGTACGATGATTAAAAGAAGGCAACGACATATATATGTTGCAATTTGGTTTTATATAGCCACATTTATAACTATTGCAGTCTTACATATATTTAATAATTTAGAAATGCCAGTATCTGCTTTTAAAAGTTATTCGGTATACGCAGGAGTACAAGATGCACTAATTCAATGGTGGTATGGTCATAATGCAGTAGCATTTTTCTTAACGACACCGATGCTAGGATTAATGTATTATTTTGTTCCAAAAGCAGCAAATAGACCAGTTTATTCTTACCGATTATCCATTATACATTTTTGGTCTTTAATTTTTATTTATATTTGGGCAGGACCACATCATTTATTATATACCGCATTACCAAGTTGGGCACAAAATTTAGGAACTGTATTTTCAATCATGTTAATATTTCCATCTTGGGGAGGTATGATTAACGGTTTGTTAACACTTCGTGGTGCTTGGGATAAAGTTAGAGAAAGTGCAATACTAAAATTCTTTGTTGTTGCAATTACAGGTTATGGTATGGCTACTTTTGAAGGACCAATGTTGTCTTTTAAAAATGTAAATGCAATTGCACATTATACAGATTGGATTGTAGCTCACGTTCATGTTGGAGCATTAGCTTGGAACGGTTTTATTATTGCAGGAATGTTGTATTGGTTAGCAGAAAAAATATTTAAAACAAAATTGTATTCAGAAAAATTAGCAAATACTCATTTTTGGATAGGTACAATAGGTATTTTGTTTTATACAATTCCTTTATATATAGCAGGGTTTCAACAAGCATTAATGTGGAAAGAGTTTAATCCAGACGGAACATTAGTATATGGTAACTTTTTAGAAACAGTAACAGCAATTTTACCAATGTACTGGATGCGAGCATTAGGAGGAACGCTATATTTTACAGGTTTTTGTATTTTAGCATATAACTTAGTAATGACAGCAAAACAAGGCTCGGAAGTAGAAGATGAATTGGCAGAAGCAATACCATTAAAACCAATAAGTTCAAAACGAATAGCAGGAGAACATTGGCACTCTTGGTTAGAAAGACGTACGATATTATTTACAGTATTAACCACAGTTGCAATATTAATTGGAGGATTGGTAGAATTTGTACCATTACTATTAGTAAAATCAAATATACCAACAATATCTTCTGTAAAACCATACACACCGCTAGAGTTAGAAGGTCGTGATATATATATTAGAGAAGGTTGTAATAACTGTCACTCACAAATGATTAGACCATTTCGTAGTGAGGTAGAACGATATGGCGAATATTCTAAAGGAGGAGAGTATGTATACGATCATCCATTTCTTTGGGGATCTCGTAGAACAGGGCCAGACTTACATCGTATCGGTAAAAAATATAATAGTAACTGGCATTTTAATCATTTTATAGATCCAATGAATACTTCGCCAATGGAAGATAAAATTTTAGGAACAACACGTAACTTTATGCCAAAATATACTTGGTTTATTTCCAACGATTTGGATTATAGTAATATTAAAGGTAAAATGGAAGGGTTGAGAGCTGTTGGCGTACCATACACAAATGCAGAAATACAATATGCTCCATATGCAGTAGAAGAACAAGCCAAAGAGATTGAAAATGAATTACGACAAGATCCAGAATATGTTACTAATTATGGTAATAGTCAGATAGAGAAAAAAGAAGTAATCGCAGTAATTGCATATTTACAGCGATTAGGAACGGATATCAAAAATAAATAATATCATGTTAAAATTTATTAAACATAATTTAGAAAGTATAGATGGAGTATCCATTTATCCAATAATTTCTTTAGTGTTATTTTTTATAGTTTTTGTGACAATGTTAATAATTGTTTTCAGAATGAAAAAAAGTAAATTTAAAGAATTAGAAAATTTACCTTTAGAAGACTAAGAATTTAGGATACTTGTATAATAGGAAGTGAAAAACCTGTAAAAAAAATAAAAAATGAGTAACAATATAGAGAATTTATCCGCTTGGCAGAAGTTCATAAAAAAAATGACAAAAGCCAATGAGATAGGAAAAGAAGAAGATATAATGACCGATCATGATTACGATGGTATTCGTGAATTAGATAATGTATTACCACCTTGGTGGTTGTATGGATTTTATATAACGATTGCAATTAGTATATTTTACTATATCATGGTTTTTATGGGTAATTATAATCAAGAAAAAGAATATGCAGATTCTGTAGAAGAAGGAAAAAAAGAAGTAGAAGCATGGATAGCACAAGATAAAAAAGCCCATCCAGAAAAATATACAGAAGCAAAAGCGTATACCGATGCCGCACATTTAGCAAAAGGAAAAGAATTGTTTGCTTCTAAAACCTGCTTTGCTTGTCATGCAGTTGATGGAGGAGGAGGAATTGGTCCAAATTTAACAGATGATAAATGGATTTTAGGAGGAGGAGTTAAAAATATATTTAATACCATTACTAAAGGAGGCAGACCAGGGAAAGGAATGGTAGCTTGGGAAAATTCTATTTCAAAAGAAGAAAGACAGTTACTAGCAAGTTATATTATATCTTTGCAAGGAAAGAAAACTGCAAATCCTAAAGCAGCTGAAGGAGATATTATTTGGAATGGTAAATAAATTTAAAAATAGATTTTAGTTAGAAATGTAAGTCAAGTAAATTGTATAAAGTTACTTGACTTTTTTTATTAATAATCTTATTATTAATAATTTATGAGTGATAAAAGTTACTTATTACTTCATTATTTAGTGTTATTTTTGTTATTATAAATAGATTATGGCGAGTCAAGAAAAAGAAATATTTAGAGATTCCATCGGAACTATAAATGATTCGGGAAAAAGAAATTTTATTTATCCGAAAAAACCGAAAGGTAAGTTTACAAATTATAGAACCTACGTGTCTTGGGTTTTATTAGGAATGTTATTGTCTTTTCCGTTTATAAAAATAAATGGAAATCAATTTATGTTGTTTAATTTATCAGATCGAAAATTTAATATTTTTGGTTATCCTTTTTGGCCACAAGATTTTTACTTATTGGTAATATCTTTATTGGTAGGAATTGTATTTATAATTGTGTTTACCGTAATTTTTGGACGTATTTTTTGTGGATGGATGTGTCCACAGACTATATTTTTAGAAATGGTTTTTCGGAAAATAGAATTTGCAATAGAAGGAGATAGAAATAAACAAATAAAATTAAATAAACAAGGTTGGACAACAGAAAAAATAAGGAAGAAAACTTTAAAATGGAGTCTCTTTTTTATTATTTCATTTATCATTGCAAATGTATTTTTGGCTTATTTTATTGGAGGAGATGAATTGATACAACATGTAAAAGAAGGACCATTTATGCAAATAGGAACTTTTATAAAACTTTTGGTATTTACTGGAGTATTCTATTTTGTATTTGCTTGGTTTAGAGAACAAGCATGTATTATTGTTTGTCCATACGGAAGATTACAAGGTGTATTACTAGATAATAAATCTATTAATGTTGCATACGATTACAAACGAGGAGAACATGAAAAAGGAAGAAAAAAATTCCGAAAAAATGAAGATAGAAACGCATTAGGACATGGAGATTGTATAGATTGCAACCAATGTGTAGTAGTATGTCCGACAGGAATTGATATTAGAAACGGAACGCAATTAGAATGTGTGAATTGTACAGCTTGTATAGATGCATGTGATGAGGTAATGGATAGAATAGGTTATGAAAAAGGACTAATCAGATATGCATCAGAAGATAGCATTGCAAAAGGGGAAAAATTTAAACTCACAGGAAGATTAAAATTTTATTCAGCAGTACTTTTATTATTAATAGGTCTTTTAGTGTCTTTATTGTTTGTTAGAAACGATGTAGATGCAACAATTGTAAGATTACCAGGAAAAATGTTTTATACCGAAGGAGATAATATAAAAAATGTATATACCTTTAAAGTTATAAATAAAACCATAAATCAAATAGATGATGTTGCGTTAAAATTAATAAATCATGAAGGAGAAATTACCATGATTGGAGGAAATTCGGTAATTAAAAAACAAGATTTAACAGAAGGAACTATATTTGTATTAATACCAAAGAAAGAATTAAAATCCTCTAAAGAGAAAATTAAAATTGGTGTATATTCAAAAGGAAAGTTAATAGAAACGGTTATAACAAACTTTCCAGGGCCAATAAAATAATCAATAAACAAAGTGTATTATGAAAATAAATTGGGGAACAGGAATAGCAATTTTTATGTTTGCATTTATCGTATTTATTTTATCATTTGTGTATAAGACATTTACTAATGATAAATACGATCATCATTTGGTAAGTAAAGAATACTATAAAGACGAAATGAATTATCAGCAAGAAATAGATGCTATGGATAATGCAAAGTTGTTAAAAACCAATGTAAAGTTAGAAAATACAGATAAAGGAATACGTGTTACATTTCCATCAGAATATAAAATAACTGAAGGTACGATAAGATTTCAAAGAGCATCTAATGTAAATTTAGATTTTGAAATGCCAATTAAATTAGAAAATCACATCATGTATATTAGTACTAAAAAGTTGGTAAAAGGCATGTACAATGTTAGAATAATTTGGCAAGCAAATAATACCAAATACCAATTTAGCGATAAATACAATTATTAGATAAAAGAAGATGTTATATACAGCTTTTATATTAGGACTATTAGGAAGTTTTCATTGTATTGGTATGTGCGGTCCAATTGCTTTTGCATTGCCCATAGATAGAACGAGTAAAGGAAAAATGATATTTCAAACCATGTTGTATCATTTAGGTAGATTAATTACCTATTCGCTGATTGGTGTTCTATTTGGTGTAATAGGAAAAGGACTATATCTAGCAGGATTTCAACAACGATTATCTATTTTAATGGGAATTATAATGATAATTACTGTAATTATTCCTATTTCGATTTTTAATAGATTTAATATAACGAAACCTATCTACAAACTAATAGGAAAAGTAAAACAACAATTAGGATTGTATCTTCATAAAAAATCCAATAAATCTATTTTTCTCATCGGTTTTTTTAATGGATTTTTACCTTGTGGTTTAGTATATATGGCATTAATAGGTTCTATCGCAACATCTAATGCAATTTTAGGAGCATCGTATATGTTTTTATTTGGATTAGGAACTGTACCAATGATGGCTTTGGCCGTTTATGCAGGAAATTTTTTAAAAGTTTCATTACGAAATAAAATCCAAAAAGCGATTCCAATTTTTATTGTAATAATAGGATTACTTTTTATTCTTCGAGGTTTGGGATTAGGAATTCCTTATATTTCACCTTCGGATGTCAAATTACATATTAGTACGAATGCTAAATTTTGTAATTAGTAACCCGAGTTCGACTAAGATTGCCATTTCTTTGTTTTTCCTTTGGGTTTGATTATTTCTCTCATAATCTAGCCAAATTTCTTTAAGATATCTCGCTAATCCTTCTAAAATTCATCTTCGACTATGAAAAAAATAATTTATAGCGTATTTTGATGTTGAGTTGGTATGAGTTGTTGATATTATGAAATATGCAGCATAAAAATTGTTAATAACTTACAAGAAAAGTGCTTTTTTAAATCATAGAATACTCAGGTTAGTAATAATATTCTTTCCAATTAATATCAAAAGTTTCTTTTTTTAGTAGTTGTAAACTTGCTTTTAATTTTAAATATTCGTCATAAGTAATGTTTTTATTCAAAACAAGATTAAGTGTTCTATTACTAGAATCTGTATACTTTTTTAACTCGATCTCTAAATTTTTTAAAGTAATTTTTTTCCTATTTAGATTTATGTTATCTGTTGCAAAGTTAAGTAGTAACGGATTTTTACTAGCTTTTAATTCCTTTAAAGGGAAAAATTTTACCGAATCGAACAAAACCATCGATAATTTATTTGTTTTATTGTCAACATAACTCAAGTAGCTGTGCATATATTTGCCATTAGAATGCATATTAGGTTGTTCTTTTTTAAATTGAATTTTATTTACATTATCAATAATATGCTTTAATCTTAGTCGCTTGTCAATATTAAAAATATAATGTGTATTTATTAATTTGTTATTTCTGTTACATAGCGCTATTGTGTCTGTATTTTTTTCTTGAAAAAAAATCCAAATTTTACTATTATTATAGATAGTATCTTGAATTCCTTTTATAGTATTTGTCGGTAATTGAACACTTTTAGGGTTACAGCTAAAAAGAGTAATCATAAAAAATCCGAATAAAATTAAATTTTTCATTAGGTGTTAATTTTTTGAGTCTATTTTGAGTTAATAATAGTTATTTGTTATAATCGTTACAAGTATTCTTAATTGTACTATCCAAACTTTCAAAATTAAACGCAATAGCTTTTTTTATTTTTTGAGAAGAATATTTATAAGTACTCAAAGAAGCATTTGCAGAATGTTTTGTAATTAATGGAGGTTTTCTTGTTACGATGCTTTTTACCCATTCTAATCGCCAAGCAATAGCACTTAATGCTTTAGTAACTTTAATGCTAGGTCTTTTTTTATGGAATGTATCTGCAATTTTAAAAAATACACTTTTAAAAGAACTATTTTCTGAAACTAAAATAAAGCGTTCATTTACAACATTACTTAGCATTAATTTAACCATTACTTTAACAACATCTTTTACACCAACAAAACCAGTTATGCCTTCGGTGTAAAATTTGAATTCATTGTAAAATTTCGTGAATAATTCTCCAGGACCACTATGCCAAAAACCAGATCCAAGTATTACACCAGGATTTACAATAACAACGTCTAAACCTTCTTGAGTAGCACGCCAAACTTCCATTTCTGCACCATATTTTGTAATAGCATAGCCATAATTATTAGTTTCGGTATTCCACTCGTTAGATTCATCAATTAGAGTATTGTTTAAATTTTTTTCAATAGTAGCAATAGAACTTACAAAACAGAATTTTTCGATATTATTAATAATGGCTAAATTTACCATATTAGCAGTACCTTCAATATTTATTTTTCGCATTTGTTGGTAGTCTTTTTTATTAAAAGATACAATTGCAGCGCAATGATAAACATGTGTTATTCCTTTATATGCACTTTCTAAAGAAGGAACATCGGTTATATTGGCTTCCATCCATTCAATTTTTTGATACTGTTTTTCAAAATCATTTCCATAATAACTAAAGACACGTTTTACAGCATCCAAATTGCTGTTTTTTCTATGAATTGCTATTATTTTTTCTTCCGTAAAAGAAAGTTGCACTAATAAATGTGAACCTACTAAGCCAGTTCCTCCAGTAACTAAAATCATTTGGCTAAAATACAAATTTGTGAAATAATAGAATGTTATTTTTAAAATCAAAATAATTGACTATATTTGTCAATCAGATAAAAGTCAAAATACAATGGGCGCTTTTGGTAAATTCATAAAAGAAAATAGAAAGCTACAAAACAAGAAATTAATAGATGTATCAATTGCATTGCGAATAGATACTGCTATTATTAGTAAAATTGAAAATGGAAAACGTACAGCAACACGAAAACAAGTAGCGCAGTTTGTGGTATTTTTACATTTAGATGAGAAAGAAGCTTTTTCAAGATGGTTAAGCGATAAAATAATATACGATTTACAAAATGAGACTTATGCTTTAGAAGCATTTAAAGTTGCCGAAGCGCAAATTAGATACGAAATAAAATCATCAAAAAAGGATGTTAAAATAGATAAAAATATAGCAGTTCTTTTAGATAGAGCTTCTCAATTACAAAAAAAATGGGAAGATTTAAAACCATTAAATAAAATTCAATTAGAAAAAATGCGAGAGTATTTTATGTTAAATTATACTTTCGAATCTAATCTTATCGAAGGAAATACACTAACACTTCAAGAGACACATTTGGTTGTTAATAAAGGTTTAACTATTTCTGGTAAAAGTATGAAAGAACATTTAGAAGCTGTAAATCACTACGAAGCAATAGATTTTATTATGGAATTGGTAAAAAACAAAGAACCTTTTACACAAAGAATCTTAAAGGAGATACATTATTTAATATTAAAAGGAATCGATAGAGGAAATGCAGGAGTATATAGAAAAGTGCCAGTATTAATTAGTGGTTCTGCGCATAAACCACCACAGCCATATTTAATAGATAAACAAATGGAAGATATTTTTGTATTTTATAATAGTAATAAAAATAAAATGCATCCAGTTTTGTTAGCTAGTGAAATGCATCAAAAAGTGGTAACAGTACACCCATTTATCGACGGAAACGGTAGAACTTGTCGTTTAATTATGAATCTAATTCTATTGCAAAATGGTTATACAATTGCAAACCTAAAAGGTAATGATACATCGAGGTTAAATTATTATAAAGCATTAGAAAATATACAAACGAAACATAGCGCCGAAGATTTTCACAGTTTAATAATTAATACAACAATAGAATCCTTACAAGAACATATTGCATTAGCAAAATAAATATCAAAAAGAGAAAATAGGCTAGATTATCGATTTAACTAATTTTATTTTCTCTTTTCTCTTTTCTCCTTTTGTCTTTTTATATATTTGCAACCTAAATAAAAAGAATACTAATGAAAAAATTTGTAGAAGAATTACGTTGGAGAGGAATGTTACATGACATTATGCCTGGAACAGAAGAACAATTGGCAAAAGAAGTAACTTCGGCATATATTGGATTTGATCCAACAGCAGATTCATTACATATTGGTAGTTTGGTACAAATTATTTTATTGATGCATTTCCAAAAACACGGCCATAAACCAATTGCATTAATTGGAGGAGCAACAGGAATGATTGGAGATCCATCAGGAAAATCGTCAGAGCGAAATTTGTTAGACGAAGAAACTTTAGCAAAAAATATAGCAGGAGTTAAAAGTCAATTAGAACGATTTTTAGATTTTTCATCCAATACAAAAAATGCTGCAGAACTTGTAAATAATTACGATTGGATGAAGAATTTGACATTCTTAGACTTTGCACGTGATATCGGAAAACACATTACGGTAAATTATATGATGGCAAAAGATTCCGTAAAAAAACGTTTGAGTTCGGAATCTAATGTAGGTATGAGTTTTACCGAGTTTACATACCAATTGGTGCAAGGGTATGATTTTTTACATTTATATAAAGAGAAGAATTGTAAATTACAAATAGGAGGTTCCGATCAATGGGGAAATATCACTACAGGAACCGAATTGGTAAGAAGAATAGCAAAAGGTAAAGCTTATGCGCTAACTTGCCCATTAATAACCAAAGCAGATGGTACAAAATTTGGTAAAACCGAAGGAGGAAATATATGGTTAGATGCAAATAGAACGTCGCCATATAAATTTTACCAATTTTGGTTTAATGCAAAAGATGAAGACGCAGAAAACTACATTAAAAAATTCACTTTTTTAGATAAAGAAACCATAGAAAATCTAATAAAAGAACATAAAGGAAACGAGCATTTACGATTGTTACAAAAGAAAATAGGTGAAGAAGTTACTATAATGACGCATGGAAAAGAGGCTTATGAAAATGCATTAAAAGCATCAAATATTCTTTTTGGAAAATCTACAACAAGTGATTTAAAAACATTGGATGAACAAACATTCTTAGATGTATTCGAAGGAGTGCCACAAGCAGAAATTAGTAAAGCGGATTTAGAAAAAGGTATCGATATTATTACTGCATTAAATGAGAAATCAGGATTTTTAAAGTCAAATGGAGAAGCAAGAAGAGCCTTAAAAGAGAATTCGATTTCGGTAAATAAAGAAAAAGTAAAGGAAACAATGGTACTTTCTACAAATGATTTAATAGCAGATAAATTTATTTTATTACAACGAGGTAAAAGAAATTACTTTTTGTTAAAAGTGGTTTAATTTAGAAATTAAACCACCATCAAATTACAACCTCTAATATCACTATTATCAAAACGACCAAGAACCTCAAAAGAGGTATCATTATAAGTTTTTCCTAAATCTTGTGTAGCAATAAAGGAACAAGAATTAATATTAGCCAAATCAATAACATTAATCCCTCCAGCTTTTTGATGTGGGAAAATACATAAAGCATCTTCGGTATCTCGAATCTTAATTTTCATCCAAGGAGGTGTTTTAAAAATACCATTACCTATAGAATACGCTTGACTTAAAAGTTCGGTCATGCCATATTCCGAATGGATTTTTTTGACACCAAAACCATTGCCTAATACTCGATGTAAATCTTCTCGAATAATTTCTTTACGTCTGCCTTTCATACCGCCAGTTTCCATAATAATGGTGTTTTTTAGTCGAAATTGATAGTTTTCGATTAAGTCTAATAAAGCAAACGAAACACCAATAAGCAGTATTTTTTCTCCTTTTTTATCCAAATGATTTAATTTTTCTGCCAAAACATCTAAATTATTAAGGTAAAAACCACTCTCTTTTTTATTGGATTTTTTAATTAAATTGGAAACCATATATACTAAAGAAGAGCCTTCTCG
Source organism: Flavobacteriaceae bacterium (assembly GCA_026988355.1). GTDB lineage: Bacteria > Bacteroidota > Bacteroidia > Flavobacteriales > Flavobacteriaceae > S010-17. The sequence goes on along the minus strand of JALSLK010000016.1, from coordinate 29,245 downwards.
TTCCAAGTAATTTGGAAGTAGAGCAAGGATAGTATACTCTTCAATATTACCATAAAAATAACGAAACCCTTTAGAAAAACTATTTATATAAATATTTAAATCACTTATAAAATGCGTACTTAGATTAGTTCCAGAAGTACCACTACTAAAAAAAGTTTGTTCTATTTTTTTAGTATTCGATAAAATTTTATGTGTTTTAAAAAATGAAATAGGTAAAAAAGGAATGTCATTTATAGAAGAAACACTATCGATGTCAATATTCAAATGATGAATGAACTCACGATAAACAGTATTGTTTTTAGCTTGAAAACGAAATGTATCTAAAGCAATTTTATTAAAATCAATATCGTTCTGTATGTTAAAAATAGATTGGTTATTCATTAGTGCAAAATTACAAATTAAAGCTTAATGATTATTAATTAAGTATTAATTTGTAATTTTGTAGACCAAATAAATTAAATACAATATAAAATGGCAACAGCTACAAAATTTGATATAAAAAGTGTTCTAGAAAAACTAGGCGTAAAAGAAATAAATAATGGCGTTTCAACAGGTTCAACTAGTTTTGGAAATGGAGAAATGATCGAATCGTATTCGCCAGTAGATGGAGAATTTATTGCAAAAGTCTCAACAGCAACACAAGAAGATTTTGATAAAGTAATAGAAACAGCAAAAACGGCATTTAAAGAGTTTAGACAAATACCTTCGCCACAAAGAGGAGAATATGTTCGTCAATTTGGAGATAAATTAAGAGAATTAAAGCAACCATTAGGAGAATTAGTTTCTTATGAAATGGGAAAATCTTTACAAGAAGGTTTAGGAGAAGTACAAGAAATGATAGATATCTGTGACTTTGCAGTTGGATTATCTCGCCAGTTATATGGATTTACAATGCATTCAGAAAGACCAGGACATCGAATGTATGATCAATATCATCCATTGGGAATTGTAGGAATTATATCCGCATTTAATTTTCCAGTAGCAGTTTGGGCTTGGAATACAGCTTTAGCTTGGATTGCAGGAGATGTATGTATTTGGAAACCATCTGAAAAAGCACCATTATGTAGTATCGCTTGTCAAAATATCATTACCGATGTATTAAAAGAAAATAATTTACCAGAAGGTATTTCTTGTATTGTAAATGGCGATTATAAAGTAGGAGAAATGTTAACATCAAATAAAAATGTACCATTAATATCAGCAACAGGATCTACGAGAATGGGAAAAATTGTAGCACAACAAGTAGCCAGTCGTTTAGGAAGAAGTTTGTTAGAGTTAGGAGGAAATAATGCAATTATAATCACACCAAGTGCGGATTTAGATATGACCATTATAGGAGCAGCTTTTGGAGCAGTTGGAACATGTGGGCAACGTTGTACTTCTACAAGAAGATTAATAATACACGAAGATGTTTACGATGTAGTACGTGATAAATTAGTAGCAGCTTATGGACAATTAAAAATAGGATCATCATTAGATGAAACAAATCACGTAGGACCATTAATTGATAAGGAATCGGTTGCAACTTATTTGAATGCAATTCAACAAGTAAAAGACCAAGGAGGAAAAATGTTAGTCGAAGGAAAACAATTAACAGGAGATGGTTATGAGAGTGGTTGTTATGTGTCGCCAAGTATTGCAGAAGTAGAAAATCATTATAAAATTGTACAGCACGAAACTTTTGCACCATTATTATTTTTAATTAAGTATTCAGGAGATTTAGAAAATGCAATCGAATTACAAAATGGAGTAGTACAAGGATTGTCTTCTGCTATTATGACAAATAACATGCGAGAATCAGAAAAATTCTTATCACAAGCAGGTTCCGATTGTGGAATAGCAAATGTAAATATAGGAACATCTGGAGCAGAAATAGGAGGAGCATTTGGAGGAGAGAAAGAAACAGGAGGAGGAAGAGAATCAGGTTCAGATGCATGGAAAGCTTACATGAGAAGACAAACAAATACAATCAACTATACAGCAGAATTGCCTTTGGCGCAAGGAATAAAGTTTGATTTATAATCGCCTAAAAAGCCCTTTAAAGAATAACTAAAGGGCTTTATAGTTTTATTTTGGCACAATAATTGAAAAATAATGGTTGACATTTAAGTAGTTAATTAATAATTATTTATATTGCAGTTAAATAAAGTTAAAAAAGATGGGGAAAACTAAAAACATACTATTAATTATAACATCCATATTTCTATTTGGATTTATTGGTTTTCAAGACGATATTTGGAAAGCACCAGTTGCAGCCAAAAAGATTAAAAATCCAGTAATAGATAAGAAAGCGTCTACAATAAGAGGAAAAAAATTATACCGCTCAAGATGTGCAGTTTGTCATGGAAGAACAGGTTTAGGAGATGGTCCAGGAGGTAAAGCGCTTGTACCAAAACCAGAAAGTTTATTGACAAAATTAGTTCAAAATCAAACAGATGGAGAGCTATTTTGGAAAATAACTAATGGAAGAAACGACATGATTAAATGGGGACCAATTTTAAATAAAAAACAACGTTGGGATTTAGTTAATTATGTTAGAACTTTAAAATAAAAAAGCGCAATTTTTTTAAAAATTAGAACAAATCGTTCTTTTTACAATAAAAAATACCTATAAGTAGGTATTTTTTTTGATTAAAATAATCATTAGTTTTGAGAAATTAACCAAAATCTTATAATTATGATTAAAAGAAAATTACTTATTTTAGTATTAAGTGTGTTTACATCTGTGATGTATTCACAAACAATTAGAGAGTATAATTACAATGCATCTAGTGGATCTACGATTTCAACTTGGTACGATAGTCCAGGTAAAATAGTGTATCCAACAGGTTATTCAAATTACAGTTCTAAAACACCAGTTATATTTGTACATGGAATTACTGGAAAAATGTCTAATTCTTACGAAGCAAATATCGATCAAGTAAAACGTTACAATTTAAAAGCAGCATTTGTACAATTAAAACCGCTAGGCTCTACCATCGAAAATGGAAAACTACTATCAAAAATGATAGATCGTGTACGTTGGCATTATAATTCAGAAACTGTTAGTATCGTTGCTCACAGTAAAGGAGGAATGGATACCGAAAGAGCATTGTATGGACAAAATGCATACACAAGTACCAATTTACCAAGTTTTAAATACGAAAAGGTAGATGGAGTGTATACATTTAGTTCGCCAGTAAGAGGAGCAAGAGTTGCAGATGTTGGTTCTACACTGTCTTGGTTTTCTGGAGTAGTTTGGGCTACGATGTGGTACACAAACGGATGGTCATTAACGAGTGGAAATGTTAATTCTTTTCATAATTGGGCAAGAGGATGGCGTATAAATTCTAACACAACCTTTAAAAATTACTATAATCAGAACGGAAGATCTTATAGTAGAATTAATTTAAGCGAAGATAATACAACGAGATGGTGGGCACACCAATCTAATGACGAATGTTATAAAACTGCTGCTGGAAGTAATGCAGTAGAATGGGTATTTTGTTATGTTGGAAGACCATTTCAACATTCTGTAGGTGCGTATATAGATGCATATTGGCAATGGGCTGGATTTAATTCTGGTTGGAGAAACTGGCATTCTAATAGCGATGGATTTATTTCAGAATACAGAGCAAAAAGAGTGGTAAATACAAATGCTAGTCCAAGCTACACACCAGGAGCAGGAGATTCAAACTATAGAACAATGCAAGATGCAAACCATACTTCGTTATGGGAAAAAGGACAAAATCATTTTACAAGAGAAGCAGCACCATATTTACATTATGGATTATATAATGGCGGAGCAGCAAGACCTAGCACAAATGCAGCGAGAGAAAATGCAATAAGCGCTAAAGATCCTGTAAAAGCAAAAAAATCTTCTATCTTGGCAAGTAGTGGTAATCTATATTATGGAAAAGATGGAAAAACTAATTTCATTGTAGAAGAAAGCAATAAAATGATTGAATTTGTTATTTATGGCGAAAATGAAATAAGAGATTTAGTTTTGATAAATAAAGAAACAGGAAAAGAAACTAAAATTGAGATAATAGGATCTAATGAAGATACTTTTTCAAAAGCAGCAATTACAGTTGCTAATGCTTCAAACTTAGAGAAAGGAAGTTACGATTTAATAGTGGATGAAAAAGACTTTTTAGTTGTTGCAAATAACAAAGAAACTTCTACAGCATTTGCTGTAAACTTAAATTTTGATGCAGAGAGAGGATACGATGGAGAAACAATGGAAGTAGGTATAGCTAATGAAAATGATGGAATTGATTTTAGCAGTGTAAAAGTAAATGCTACCTTGTCTATGGTTGCTTTAGACGAAAATACACCAATTAAAATGGATAAAGTTGTTGCTAAGAACTATGTATTTAAACCAACTTCAAAAAAAGGAATTTATGCAATGTCTTTTGAGAATTTAACTCCAGGAAGTACATATTCATTACGTATTGAAGCTATTTCAGAAAAAGGAGATGTATTGCTTTCTCGAAATATAGTAAGCTCTTTTTATGTTAAAAAAGAGATTAGAATGAAAGATGTTTCTGTAGTAGAGAATAATGATAATAAAGCAAAACGAGTTGGATCACTTTCGATAGATGTATATCCAAATCCAACAGCAAATAAAATAACAATAAACAGTATTACGAAAGAAACTATTAATAAAGTAGAGCTGTTAAATGATAGAGGAGAAGTAGTAAAAACCTTTAATGTAAATACATCTAAATTTGATTTTAATGCAAAAGCATTAAATATATCAAAAGGGTTATATATACTTAGAATTAGTACGAATTTAGAAACCGTAATGAAGAAAATAATGATTGAATAAAATTTTTGAAGGCGGATGAAAAGGCAAAAGAAAGGAAAGAGGTGCAATTTTGCACCTCTTTTTTATTTAATTATGGATTGGTAGTAATCCAATTCAACATCAAAATACGCTATAAATTATTTGTCTTTTCACGTTTTACTGCACTTTAAATTTAAACTATAACTATGCCATGCTTGAAATTTAAAGATTGTAAAACATAAAAATAGTTCAAATCTATTTAGCGCATTTTAAAATTGAATTAGTATAAAAATGTTAATTACCACTTACTTTAATATTATCTATTTGAAAAGTAGTTGTTACACCACCATCTTCACCAACATATTTAAAAGCAAAATAAACATCGCCATCTAAACAAGAAACATTAATATCTCCAGCAGTAGCGAAACTACCATATCCACTAGAAGGACCAGTAGGTAAATTAACGTTATCAATTAATTCCCAAGTAGCAGTAGAAATATCTCCAGCAAAATCTCTAGAAACATAAACACTTAAAGCCGCACCTCTGTAATAACCAACATTTACATCAAAGGTAAATGCCTCATCAGTAGAAGAGTCCATATTAATAGCAGGAGTAACTAACCATGATTCTAAAGGATTTTCATTGGTATTATAAGCTCCTAACTGCATGTATCTATTTCCAGAAAAAGTTCTATCAATCCAAACATGACTTCCGCCATTTACATTAGTATTTGTCCAACCTAAACCAATTAAGTCAGATTCATCAGAAATACTTTCAAAATTTTGAGTGAAGACTACATTACTTCCTCCAACAGTACCAGCACCACAATCTAAAATTACAGGATCGCATCTAGAATCATTATTTGTAATAATATCATCCGTACTATTTAATTTTAATACATAGTTATCATCACCATAATCTCTACTTAGTACTCCAGAAATAGTAAATTTCTCATAAGGTAACGAAGTATTTCCATATGCAGCAAACGTACTTGTTTCTAATTTGAGTGTCGAATCGTCTTCACAAAAAACAATCGTTCTTTGCGAATCAAAATTATCGTTAGGATCAACAAAAGGGAATCCTTTATGATTTGCATCAAAAAGAGTTAAGTCGAATTGTGCATTATTTAATTGAATGAACTTGCCTAGCATGCTATTATTTATTTCAGAAGAAGCATTAACTTGAACAGGAACAATAGTTTCTGTAGTACAACTTCTCATAATATGCGAAGCCGCTATTTTTTCACGCATTTCATCAATTGATCCATTACTATTTTCGCCAATTGTCATTTCTCCACGATTATTGTCTATTGATAATCCGTTTAAACGAATTAAGATTTTACTTCCAACAGGATATTTAGTGTATAAACCTCTAATATCAATACCTAATTTTAAGGCATAAGTTGGATTTTCGAAAGCATCTTGTATAAACATTTCTTTATAAAAATTACCTTTTAAATCGTTAGAAGTTACGTATCCTTCTAAATATATAGAATCTTCATTTTCATCAGCAAAATCGGAAATACTTCCAGTATAGCTATTCAATACATTTTGAAATGTTGTTTTTGACGCTTCTGGAATCATTTGATATGCAGAATCATTACATGCAACTTGTGGAGTTTCAAAGTCGGTATCTTCTACACAAGCAGTAAAAGTTCCTAAAATTAGTAGGAAACTTAAGGTTAGTTTAATTATTTTCATTGTTTTCATAATTGTATGTATTTGTTTTTTAATTAGAATCGTAAGTATAAGTTTAAGTAATAGGTTGTTAAATTTCCGTACCAATATTTTGGCCCAAAAGTTGGTTGAGGTTTAGATCTATCTTCTTGTAATTGTAAAAAGTTAGCATTTCTAGCTTGTTGAAAACCTCCTGTTTTATATTCTCTTCCAAGAACATTACTAATATTTGCAAAAAGACCAATATATTTGTTGCCAATTTTCCAAGATTTCCCTCCAACGATATTTACTAAAAAAGCAGCTTCAAATTTTTCTTGAGTTAATAATGCGTCTACTTCCTCTTGTGTAACTTGATTTCCTGTTTCAGGATTTATTACAGGTAATCCATCCGTATCTTTATAGAAATTGTCGGTTCTCATTACTCTCGATACGTTTAAATAATTATCGGTAATGTAATTTCCATTTACACCAAACCACCAATAGTTAGGATCTCTATATTCAAATCCTAAAGAATATGCCTGTTGTGATGTTCCTCCAATTTTTAATCCTTTAAGATATGTAGTTCCTAAATCATTAAAACCATCTTCAAAAGATTCATTATCTGAAGTTAAATATAAATGTGCATTATCGCCATATTCAAAATTACCGATAGAGGCAACACCAGTAATTTTAATAGTAGGAGTTGCTTGTACTTCCATACCAAACTCGATACCTATATTTTTTTTAGCAACACCAGTAGTAACTTCTCCAACAAAGTCAGAATCATCTCCGCCGTTAGAGCCAATTCCTTCAGCAAAGTAAAATGCAGTTTCTACACCATCTTTAAAATCGGTCATGTATCCTGTTAAACGAGCTTTAACGCCAGGACCTCTATATATATAACTCGCATCAAAGGAAGTTATTTTTTGACTTTTTAAGTTTGGAACTATCGAATTGTTTGTTCGAGAGTTAGCAAAAGTACCTCTTAAATTTGGAGCTACAGATAATAAACCAGCATTTGCATTTAATAAATGTCTACCAGTTATTTTATAGGTTAAACCGCCTTTGTAGCTAAAATCACTAAAAGTTTGTTCTTCTCCTTTACCAAAAGACTCATTATCGTCTGCATATAATCCACTACGAACTAAACCTTCACGTAAGTGAGACGTATTAACAAAATTTCCAGCAACAAAGAAATCTACTTTATCGTAGGCAAATTGTAATTGAGCAAAAGCCTCCATATTAGTAGATTCAATATTGTAATCGTAGTTAAATTTATCTCCTTCTTTAATGAATCTATTTGGATTATTCAAATCAAATTGACCAGCATCTCCACTTTCATAAGCACTAACATTTTCAAAATGCGTAGCTCCTAATAAATCAAGCATAGAAGCATAGTTTTTAGAATCTAGTTTGCTGTAATTTAACCGTCCGTTTAATGTAATATTACTACTTAATTCCGTTGTTAAATTCGTATTAAAAGTTAATGTAGTATCGTCGTTTCTATCTTCATACAAATAATAAGCTGCATTGCCAGGAGTTGCACCAGCTCCAGTTACACTATTTGCAGCATACATTTCTTCCCAATTTATTTGTCCGTAATTATTAAAAGCAGTCAGTTTATCATAATATTCTGTGTAATTAGGTCCAGAATTATGAGCCAAAGCATAGCTAGGTAATTTTTGGTAATACGTAGCATCTGGATTGTTAGCTCTAAAATAACCTAAGCGACTATTACCTATATGACCAGTTTGAAACGAAACATTGGTATTTAATGTGGTTTTGCTATTCATGGTCCAATAATGGCTTAAAATTGCCATTGGTTCCGAGATTTCTCTAATTCTAGAGTTTCTTTTTCGACTGTCTTGAGTTCCCCAATAAGAATTGTATTTTAAACCTTTTAAATCGTATACTTCTTGTGTGTTTGGAGAAGATTTTCCTCTACGATTAAACGTATGAAATGCAGTAAGGTTAATACTGTGTTTGTCATTTAATTTCTTTTCGGCCGAAATATATCCAGACCAAGCATTGTAAGAACTTCCTTCGTTATATCCTTCTTTGGCATATCTTCTAGAACCAGAAATACTTAAAGCCCAACCTTTTTCGGTCATGCCTGTGTTATGCGTAACCATTACTCTACCGTAATAATTTCTGTTAGTTGATGCGGCAGATATACGAGAGCCTTTACGTTGTTCGGATGCTCTTGTACTAATTAAAGTAGCACCTAAAACACCACCAAATGTTTTTTCGGAAGGAGCCAAACCATTTGCAAATTCTTGGTTACGTAACACGTCGTTAAGTCCTCCCCAATCGGACCATTGCGGTCTACCATTCGAAACTTTATTCATTTTAATACCATTCATTAATACGTTGGCATTTTCTGAATCGTAACCTCTAGCTCTAAACCAAGGAAAATTAAATGCAGCTGCTCTTGAGAATACATCTCTAGAAGATTGTAATAAACCAGCTGTATTATCAGCTCCACCCTCATCGTCCGATAGTTCATCATCAGAAAGAGAAATGGTATTAATATCATCTTCTTGTCTCATGTCTTCATATAAGAAAATAGTTTCTAGATCTATTTCTTTCGAAATGTTTAAAGGGAATTGTTGCGTTTCATAGCCATCTAAGGCGATTTTAACAATTTGTTTTCCACTAGGAACATTTTTCAATTCAAAAACGCCATTTGCGGTCGTTTTTTGTGAAATGGATGTGCCTAAAACAGAAACCATTACATTTGCCATTCCTTTTTCTGATGCAGAATTTATTACTTTACCTTTGACGGTATGTTGCGCAAAAACACTGTAAAATGAAAAGATACAAAGTAAGGTTACAATAATATTTTTTTTCATATTTTAAATTAAAATGTTAATTATTTTTATATTGGGTTATAACCTTGCAAAAATAAGGTTTTTGTTTCTTTTTTAATGTTAAAATTTAATTTTTTGAGGTAAAAACAAAAAAAGGTATGATTTTGGTATAACATAAATTAAGGGATATGTTAATTCGTTTTTCTGCATCAGAAATTATAGTTAATTTAGCCTAAAAATTTAAAACAATAATTAAATGAAATTTATATACACATTTTTCCTAAGTGTTTTGTTCTTTGCAAATAGCAATGCTCAAAAATCAAAATCATCTAAAAATAGAGCATTTCAAATAAGAACGGTAGCTTTTTATAATTTAGAGAACCTTTTTGATACGATTAACGATCCTAAAAAATTAGACGAAAGAAGTCCGATAATGGACATTAAAGAAGGAAATAGAGCAAAAGCATATTGGTTAAAAATTGATAATATGGCAAAAGTTATTTCTGAAATAGGAACAAAAAAAGCAAAAACAAGTCCTGCGATATTAGGTGTTTCCGAAATTGAAAATAAAATGGTATTAGAAGATTTAATAGCAAATAAACATTTAAAAAATAAGCGTTATGGAATCATTCATTACGAATCTCCAGATGTTAGAGGTATAGACGTTGCTTTATTGTATCAAAAACGATATTTTAAACCAATAAATCACAAATCATACACTTTAGAGTTGTTAGGTAAGGATGGTAAACCTTATGCAACAAGAGATCAACTGTTAGTTACAGGTTTGTTAGATGATGAAGTAGTCCATATCATTGTAAATCACTGGCCTTCACGTAGAGGAGGAGAACAGAAAAGTAGACCTTCTAGAGAAAAAGCTGCGGCTTTAAACATGCAAATTATTAAAGAATTAAAAGAAGAATATCCAAATCCAAAAGTAATAATAATGGGAGATTTGAATGACGATCCTACCAATACAAGTGTAAAAAATATTTTACATGCAAAATCTAAAAAAGCAGGTCTAGCAAATGGAGCAATATATAATCCAATGGATGATATGTTTAGACGAGGTTTAAGTACTTTAGGATATCGTGATAATATTAATTTGTTTGATCAAATTTTATTAACATCGCCATTAGTAACTGCAAAAAAAGATTACAGTACATATAAATTGTACAAAGCAAATATTTATAATCCACGTTACTTAACACAAAAGAAAGGGCGTTATAAAGGGTATCCATACCGAAGTTGGTCTGGAGCTACTTTTACAGGTGGTTATAGCGATCATTATCCTGTATATGTTTATCTATTGAAAGAGAAAGGGTAGAGAATTTTTAAAATTAATTAATAAAAAAATATATTATTACTAATATTTAGTTGTTTCATTCTTTTTACATATAGTCAAAGTGATAATGATATAGAACTAGTTTATAAAAATGGATGATAAAATTTTTAAAATTAGACAAATCATACGTTTTTATAATACACAATGTGAAGAAAATACCAACATTAATTTAACGAAATAAAGAATGAAAATCATTGTAATTGTAATTGTGTTTTCTGTAACTCCTCTTAATGCTCAAAACTTTCTTAAAAGTTTGTATAACCTAGAGAGTTTTCCAAAAGAAATGCAGAAAAGTAAAAAATTTATAGAAGAAACTTGTTCTGATATTTTAATATATGACTTTATACATAGCGGAAGTCACTATCAATTTGAAATAAAATCGAAAAAAGAGGTAGACTTTAAACTATCACTAAATGAGGATATTTTTATAAGTTTTTTTGATACTAAGACAAAAAAACGTGTAAATAATTATACATTTCATGTAGATTATGATTTTAAATATGCACTTTATTATGATGAGTTTATATTGAACGATTCAACATTCTCATTATCTTCAATTTTCAATTTAGCTGCAAAATACTACAAGTTGGATGAGTATCGATTAGTTGAAAAAATAATAAATAATTATAAACCTTCGATTGATTACGAAACCAAACGTATTCGATTTTTTGAAGAATTATCAACTGCTTTAAGACTCGACAGAATCCCAGAATTTAATCAAATGATTACTAACGAAGAAAAAGAATCACTTACCAATACTGAAGTTGAAGAAATAATGTTAGATGCCATTCTTGATGAGACTGAATATGAAGATATTACTCTGCAACTTTTTAAATATTTTATTTTAAACAAGAATGATAGAGAAAAAACCAAAGAAAAATTAGTACAAATATTTGAAAATAAGAATATTATTGAAGAAATAGAAACGAAAGTTCTTCAACCAAAAATAACAATAGGTTTATATGAAGGTGATGCTTATCTAAATATTCCAAAAAAATATGTTACCACTACGAATCAATCCGAAATGGGAATGTTTCCAATAAACCACATAGAGATTGGAGTAGATTTTAAGAATAACTGCCTCATAATAGATTTTAAAAATAGAGAATCGATTGACTTAACTATTGGAGAAACTCTATACTCTAATAAAAAAGAAAAAAATGTTAGTATAAAATCTAAAAAAATAAGATATAAAATTTCGGATTCAGGTATAAAGTTTCAAATATTTAAATACAATGATTATAGACAATTAGATGAAAAATTGCCATATGAAATTAAATTAAATTAAAATATTGTAGAGATAATACCAATTCAATTTTGAAATGCGCTAAATAGATTTAAAATATTTTTATGTTTTACAATCTTGAAATTTCAAGCATAGCATAGCTATGGATTAAATTTAAAGTGCAGTAAAACCGTGAAAAGATAAATAATTTATAGCGTATTTTGATGTTGAGTTGGTATAAATACGAATATAAAGTTTTTTAAATTAGATTCATTTTTTTAATTTACCTAAAACAATCGATTAAAAACTTCTTCAATTTTAGAAACTTTAACCACATCAATAGTATAATTTTTTTGAGGTATTTTATTGTATTTAGAAACGATAATGGTATCAAAACCTAATTTTTCGGCTTCTAAAATACGCTGTTCAACACGATTTACGGCTCTAATTTCTCCAGCCAAACCAACTTCGGCAGCAAAACAATAATTTTGCGGAATAGCTTCATCTTCATTAGAAGATAAAATAGCACAAACCACAGCCAAATCAATAGCAGGATCGTCTACTTTAATTCCACCAGCAATATTTAGAAAAACATCTTTTGCGCCAAGTCTAAAACCTGCACGTTTTTCCAAAACGGCCAATATCATGTGTAATCTTTTAATGTTATAACCAGTAGCAGAACGTTGTGGCGTTCCATAAACAGCAGTACTTACTAAGGCTTGGACTTCAATCATTAAAGGACGCATACCTTCTAAAGTTGCGGCAATTGCAGTTCCGCTTAAACTAGCATCTTTTTCGGAAATTAGAATTTCACTCGGATTTTCAATTTCGCGTAAACCAGTACCAAGCATTTCGTAAATACCTAACTCAGCAGTAGAGCCATATCGGTTTTTATTAGCGCGTAAAATACGGTACGTATGATTTCGATCGCCTTCAAATTGTAGTACAACATCTACCATGTGTTCTAAAATTTTAGGTCCAGCAATACTGCCTTCTTTATTAATATGTCCAATTAATAAAACAGGTGTAGCCGTTTCTTTAGCAAATTTAATAAGTTCGGCAGCAGATTCTCGTATTTGAGAAATACTACCAGGAGAAGATTCGATATAATCGGTATGTAACGTTTGTATGGAATCTATAACCACAATTTCTGGTTGATGTTCTTCAATAGCTTTAAAAATATTTTGTGTTTTGGTTTCGGTTAAAATAAGGCAATCGGAATCCAGTTGATTCAACTTATATCCTTTTATAGACAATCGTTCGCCACGCATTTTAATCTGATTTTTACTTTCCTCCCCAGAAACATACAATACTTTTTGAGGTATTTGTAAGGCAATTTGTAATATTAGGGTAGATTTGCCAACGCCAGGTTCTCCGCCAAGTAAGATTACAGAACCTTTTACGATTCCGCCACCAAGCACATTATCTAGCTCTTTATTATTGGTTTTGTATCGATCTTCATCTAGTAAAGAAATGTCTTTAATTTTTATAGCTTTGGTTACTTTTTTTGCTTTAGAAGTACCTTGCCAAGACCTTGTATTTTTGGTTTCTTTTTGTATAATTTCTTCAACAACAGTTCCCCATTCGTTACAAGTAGTACATTTTCCCAACAATTTAGCATGTTGAGCACCACAATTTTGACAATAATATTTTATTTGTTGTTTCGCCATAGATAATTTCTGAAAAGCAAAAATACGTTAATTGCTATTATTATACCAATTCAATTTTAAAATGCACTAAATAGATTTAAAATATTTTTATGTTTTACAATCTTGAAATTTCAAGTGCAGTAAAACGTGAAAAGATAAATAATTTATAGCGTATTTTGATGTTGAGTTGGTTTTAAAAGCCAATTTAGTATCTTTTCAATTATTTGATTTATGCGTTTTTAATTCCAAATTATCGCCATCAAAAACAGCATAAGTGAAATGGGAAATCCAATCGCCAGTATTGATGTATTTACTATGTTTTAAAGAAATATCCATTGGTAAGTGTCGATGGCCAAATAAGAAAAAATCATAATGTTTTGTTTCTAATTTTTGTTTACAATATTGTACTAACCATTCGTTTTCTTCTCCTAAAAATTTAATATCTTCTTCTCCAGAAATCAATTTGTTTTTTAAAGATAAGCGTTGTGCAAGTGCGACACCAAAATCTGGATGTAACCAACGATACAACCATCTAGAAATAGGATTAGTAAATACTTTTTTCATCATTTTATATCCCTTATCTCCAGGACCTAAACCATCGCCATGACCAATTAAAAAAGTTTTGTTGTTAAAAGTAAATTCTGTTGGTTTGGTATAGACAGGAATATTTAATTCTTTTTGAAAATAATCTCGCATCCATAAATCGTGATTTCCGACAAAAAAATGAATTGGAATTCCGCTATCGCTAATTTCAGCAAGTTTACCTAAAACGCGTACAAAACCTTTTGGAACAACAGTTTTATATTCCATCCACAAATCAAACAAATCGCCAAGTAAAAAAATAGCTTCAGCATCTTGTTTCACTTCGTCTAGCCAAGTAATAAATTTTTTTTCACGAACTAAACTTTTAGTGTGATTTGGCAAACCAAAATGTTGGTCGGATGCGAAGTATATTTTTTTAGTTTTCGACACGTTTAGTTTCTCATTTTATTGATCTGAGGCAAACCATTCTGCATACGAATTATTCGTTTCGTATAATTTTAAGGAATGTAGTTTGACATCGTTTGGTAATTTAGCACTAATTTTTTGAGCAAAGTCAATTAACATTAATTCGCTTGTAGGTTGGTAGTCTGTCATTACGATTCGATGCGAATAATCTGCTATTTTTTTTGCCAATTCTAAATGTTCCGAATTTTTATTTAATACGATAGAGTGGTCAAAAATAGCTACAATTTCAGTTTTAACTATTTTTTTTAGATCGCCAAAATCGAGAACCATTCCGTTTTTAGGATGCGAATTGTCGTTAATAGGAGTTCCAATAATAGTCACATACAGTTGGTAGCTATGACCGTGAATGTTTTTACATTTTCCGTCATAACCATGTAAGGCATGTGCAGCTTCAAAGTCAAAATGTTTGGTAATTCTTATTTTCATAATTTTTTAACCACAATGGTCGCTAAGTTTTTCGCAAGGTACGTAAAGATTTTTATTTTATTTGGCTTTGTTATTTTGTCTATTAATTTTAAAGTCTTTTGTCTTACTTATTTAGATTACTTTAAATTGTTTTCCTACCTTAGTAAAAGCAGCAATTGCTTTGTCTAAATGTTTTTGTGTATGTGCGGCAGATAATTGCACTCTAATTCTTGCTTTATCTCTTGGTACAACAGGAAAGAAAAAACCAATAACATAGATACCTTCTTTCAATAAAGCATTTGCCATGTCTTGCGATAATTTGGCATTGTACAGCATCACAGGAACAATGGCAGCATTTGCACCAACTAAATCAAAACCAGCTTTTTCCATTCCTTTACGGAAGTAATTTGTGTTCCATTCTAGTTTGTCACGTAGCGAAGTATCGCTGCTTATCATTTCAAAAACTTTTAAAGAAGCACCAACAATTGCAGGAGCTAAAGAGTTTGAAAATAGATAAGGTCTAGAACGTTGACGTAAAATTTCGATAATTTCTTTTTTTCCAGTAGTATAACCGCCCATAGCTCCACCAAGAGCTTTACCTAAAGTACCAGTAATAATATCAATTCTGCCTAAAACATTTTTAAGTTCTATAGAGCCTCTACCAGTTTTGCCGATAAAACCAGCAGCATGGCATTCGTCGACCATTACTAAGGCGTCGTATTTATCTGCTAAATTGCAAATTTCATCAAGTTGTGCTACAATGCCATCCATAGAAAAAACACCATCAGTAACAATAATTTTAAAACGGTGGTTTTGTTTGTTCGCTTCGATTAGTTGTTCTTCTAAAGCAGTCATATTATTATTTGCATAGCGATAACGAGCAGCTTTACATAAACGAACACCATCAATAATAGATGCATGGTTTAGTGAATCGGAAATAATAGCATCTTCTTTAGTTAGTAAAGGCTCAAAAACTCCACCGTTAGCATCGAAAGCAGCAGCATATAAAATGGTATCTTCGGTATGAAAAAAATCTGCTATTTTTTGCTCTAATTTTTTGTGAATATCTTGCGTTCCACAAATAAAACGAACCGAAGACATGCCGTACCCATGAGAATCCATAGTGTCTTTTGCTGCTTGGATAACGGTTTTATTATTCGATAGTCCCAAATAGTTATTCGCACAAAAATTAATTACTTCTTCGCCAGTAGAAACTTTAATAACTGCATCTTGTGATGAGGTTATAATACGTTCCGATTTATACAAACCAGCGTCTTTAATATCTTGTAATTCTTTCTGTAAATGTTCTTGAATACTTCCGTACATACGTTTGAATTTTATACTTGCAAAAGTAAGTTAAAAAAATGTTTTGGAATTGATTTTAAATAAAAACATTACCGCTAATTACACTCTTTAAAAGCTTTTATTTCGCAAGGAATATCTATTTTTTTATGAATTGTTGCAATAGCTGTTTTTTTATCTGTAAAGAAAATACCGTACCCCATTTTTTTAAGAAAACCACCCTTTTTAAGAACATCTTGACTTACTAATTTCATGCCACTAAAATAAATACCTCCTCGATTTTCTTGCCATTTTAAAACTTCATGCATTAGCCATTCTGAACCTGCTAAATCAATAAAATTAACTCCCTCTGCAATTACCAATAAATGGTTGGTATTATTTTCTTCATAAAGTTTAGTAAAGTAATCCGAAATTTCTTCAATTGCACCAAAATAAATAGAACCATCAATTCTAATAACTTTTAAATTAGAGCATTCTTTCGTGTCTTTATTTCTAATGATATTTACAAATCTATTTTCTTCATTAAGACCTAATTGCGCAATATTTGGTTTGGAAGTTCTTTCCAAATAAAAGAATAATGATAAAAAGATACCTATGATTAATGCTTGTTCTAAATCTAAAAATAAAGTTCCTAAAAAGGTTGCACCAAAAACGATTAATTCTCTTTTACTGCTAGATATTATTTGTTTGATGTGTTTAAAGTCGATAAGATTGTAACCGACTAATAAAATAATTCCGCCCATAGCAGGTTTCGGTAAAAA
The DNA here is from genome assembly GCA_026988355.1 of Flavobacteriaceae bacterium. Taxonomy (GTDB): domain Bacteria; phylum Bacteroidota; class Bacteroidia; order Flavobacteriales; family Flavobacteriaceae; genus S010-17. The sequence goes on along the minus strand of JALSLK010000016.1, from coordinate 12,319 downwards.
TGCTGCGTATTTTGCAAATAATAAAACGACAAGCATTAATCCAATAGCAGATATTATTGCCGACATTGGTGTTTTTGCACCAGCTTGATAATTAATGCTAGAACGAGTAAAAGAACCAGAACTAGTATAGCAAGAAAAGAAACTAGAAATGGTGTTAGAAATACCTTGCGAAATAAATTCTTGGTTTGTATTTAGCTTTTGATGTGTATGTAAAGCAATAGAACGAGAAATTGCAGCAGCTTCTACCAAGCCTAAAGTTGCTAAAATAATAGCACCAGAAGTCAACATTTTCATGTTGCCATAATCAAAGTCAGGCATTCTAAAAGGAGGAAGATTTGAAGGTATTTTTCCTACGGTTTGAATGTTTACCATAAATTTTACACTGAGCCAATATGCAAAGAAACTACCTAAAACCATGGCGACAAGCATATATAGTCGAGATATTTTTTTAACTTTTCGAATTAATAAAGCGATGGTAAGTGTAGCTGCAGCCACACCAAATGCATACCAATTTGTTTCGGCAATATGGTTAGCTATATAGGAGATAATCTGATAAAAAGTACTTCCTTGTGGTACTTTAATATCAAAAATATGTTTTAATTGTTTGAATGCAATGAGTACACCTGCACCTGCAGAAAAGCCGATGATAACAGAATTGGAAACAAAGTTTACGAGTTTTCCCATTCTGGCAATTCCCATAAAAAGTTTTAATAAACCAGCCATAAAAGATAAGAGAATCGCCAAAGAAACAAAAGCTTCAAGATCTGTATCTGGATGGTAATATTTGCTAATTATAGAATATAAAACGATAGAACTGGTTGTTGTTGGGCCAGAAACTAAATGGTAAGATGATCCAAAAATAGCTGCAATTACAGGAGTTAGCATGGCAGTATAAAATCCGTAAATTGGAGGCATTCCAGCAATCATGGCAAAAGCTACAGCTTGTGGAATTACAATTATGGTTCCAGTAATTCCAGCAATTAAATCATCTTTCCACGTTTTTTTTGCTAGTGGTAACCAGTTTAAGAATGGAAATATTTTATTCATTATTATTACTTTTTTTGTTCGATTTAAAAATATATTTTTAAATATAAGTAGCCAAAACGTTTATTTTTTATATTGTTTTGGCTACTTATAAATTATACATCTATAAATAAATCATCGATTAATAATTCATTTTGGATGTATTGTGTACTGTATTTATTGATTTTTATACCATAAGTTGTTATCAAAGTTGTAAAAATATTTTTTTTAGTTTTGGTTTTTTCTTTAAAAACCGAAATTTTATTTCTTAAGATATCTACATAAGATTTTGTTAGAGTAAATTCACTATTGTAAAATTTTATTTCACATAAATTTATGGTATTATCTGCTCTATCGATTAATAAATCTATTTGTGTTCCTTTCTCTTCATTTTTTTCAACCCAACTACCAGTTTTTGTATAGATACCAGTTATTTTTAAACCTTCTTTTATCTGATTTATGTGTTTTAAACAAATATTTTCAAAACTGAATCCTGACCAAATTTTATATGAATTTTTAGAATACATTGTTTGCCAAGTATTTGTGCTATTTTGAGATTGATTTTTTATAAATTTAAGATAAAATAAGGTGTATTCGTCCGTTAATCTGTACAAAGAACTTTTCCTTCCACTAAATGGAATCTGTTTTTCTAGAAATCCAGAGGCTATTAGTTCATTAAGAGTATTGGTTATCGCTCCTCCAGATTTTAACTTACTTTTTGTAATAATTTCTTTTCTAGTAAGTCCTTTTTTTACTTTAGACAAAACGGTAATTATAGTAATATGATTATTTGCGTTATCAAATAGGGAGTAAAATATATTGTCAAATTCATTTTGTAAAAAAGCATCTTTTTCAAAACATAGTTTATTGATGATGCTAACGACACTTTCTCCAGGGTTTATACGTTCTAAGTAATGCGGAATTCCTCCAAAGCACATATACAATTGCAAAATATCATAACGACTTAAATTGACTTTGTTCTTTTTTAATAGTAATTCGGTTTCGTAGAGGTTAAAAGGTTTTAAATTTATTTTATTGGTAATTCGATTGTGTAAACCACCTTTGCTTCGTATAATATTTTTAATCATATAAGATGCCGCTGATCCACAAATTATAACAACCAGATCCTCTCTTTTGGATGCGTAATTGTTCCAAAAATTGTCGAATGCTGTTAAAAAATTAGATTTTCTACTATCTAGCCAAGGAAATTCGTCAATAAATATAACTTTCTTTTTTGTCGATTTTATTTTTGTAATGTATTCTTGTAAGTTGTAAAAAGCAACAATCCAATTTTTTGGCTTTTGTAGTTTATTCTTTTTTTGACTAAGTAGTAAATGAAAATTTTCTAATTGTGTTTTTAGGGTTGTATTTATTAGTCCAGAAAATGAGAAAATAATACGATTTTTATAAACTTGGTTTACTAAAAAAGTCTTACCTACTCTTCGTCTACCGTAAATTGCAATGAGTTCCGATTTATTACTATTTAATGCATCATTTAATAGTTTTTTTTCTTGATTTCTACCAACTAGTCTAGGCATAAAGAGTTGTTATAAGAAGCCAAATATACTAAAAATATACTAGTTTTGGCGACTTATAGATGTTTTATTTTTCTAATTCGGATGCTATTAGTCTAATTTCTGGATATGTAAATTTAGTATCAATCTTATTTTTTAATTCAGAAAAGCTGGTGTATTTAATAGACTTCATTATTTTTTTAAGTTCTTTATATTTATTTATTGTCATTAAATCGGTAATTTTTATTTCTCCAGTTGGAATAAAATGCGCTAGATGACTTTCAATTGTCGATTTTGCTAAGCCTCTTTCTGTAGCAATTTCTAATATTGTTTTTCCTGTTTTAAACAATTCTAAGGATGTCTGTTTTGTGTTAATTTTTGGATTTTTTGATTTTTTTTCGACTTCAATAAACTTTATTTCTTTAGAATCTAGCTTGTTTTCAGAAATATAATTCTGTATTATATTCGTAATTTCTGTACCATATTTTTGCACTCTTATTTTTCCCATGCCATTTATTGCATTTAATTGGTTATTATTTATAGGAAAATACTCACACATTTCAAATAAGGATGCTTGTGTGAAAATTTGGTAGTGATTTAAATCTTCAGATTCTGCAAGCATATTTCTTAATTCACGTAATTGTTCAAAAAGCTTTGGATGTTCTGTTGTAGTAATATTTACTCTTTCTTTATGGGTTTTAGAAATTGTTTTTTTTGATTTTTCTAAAACTGCATTGGCTCTTATATCTAAATATTTAGAAATGCTAAATCCATTAATTAAAGCTTCTAAACAGAATAATTTTACATTTATTTCATCTTCTAAATTATCTAATTGTTTGGTAAAATCTTTTTTTACAGCTTTGTTTTCAGTAGAGAAGGTAAGCGTTTTAAACGGTTTTTTAATAAATTTATTTGTATTTTCTATAAAATAATTTATCGCTTTTATTATACGATCTTGGATGATATTATCTTTTTCAAGATTTATTACATCTAAACTTAAAGCTGTCAATTGTTTTTTAAAACTAGTGCTTATCCGTAATAAAGGAACAATACCGTTGTCTTTTATAATTTCTAAAGGTGTAATGATATTTCCTTTAAATGAAGTTTTGTTTTGGTAATAAATATCCATCAATCTTCTAATTGGATATAAAAATGCATTATAATTAAATAAATCTTCGATTAAATTTAATTGGTATTTTTTTTGTGAATTATTTAAATCTATTTCTGTTGGTAAATTTTTAGCAACATTTTCGGTAAATGAAGTAACTCGATTATCATTAATAATGCTATGTTCTTTAATTTGGGTTTTTAAGATAATACCTTCTAAGGATTTACATCTACTTAATGCGACGTAAGTTTGTCCGTGTGCAAAAGATGCTTCTGCATCAATTATTGCTTTTTCAAAAGTTAATCCTTGGCTTTTATGAATTGTAATTGCCCAAGCCAAACGCAATGGAATTTGTGTAAATGAACCAGCAATATTTTCGGATATTTCTTTAGTTTCTTCGTGTATTGAATAGCTTATATTTTCCCAAATTTCTGTAGTTGTTTCGATTTCGTATGTATCTTCTGGACATTGTATGGTTACAGTATCTTTATCTAGATAGGTAATAGTACCTATTTTTCCATTATAGTATTGCTTGTCTAGACTGCTATCATTTTTGATAAACATAACTTGTGCACCAACTTTTAATTCTAATTTTTCTTTTGTTGGATAGGCATATTCATTAAATTTTCCTTTGATTACTGCTGTATAAAAATGTTTTTTTGAATGTAATTTATTTAATTCTAATTCATTAATAGTATTTGCTCTATTATTATGCGTTGTTAATGTTATATAACCATCTTCTTTTGTTGGAGTAAATTTAGGTTGGTATCTACCATTTAAAATTTTTGCGGAATTTAGGCTTAGTTTGTTATGTCGAATTTCATTTAAAATAGAAATAAACGCTTCATTATCCTGTCTGTATATATGTTTTAGTTCAATACTAATTGTATTGGATTTCTGGAATGCATGACTACTAAAAAAGAAAGAAGTTTTATAATGAGGTTTAAGTAATTCCCATTCATACGGTTTTACAACGGGAGAAAGTTGTTGTAAATCGCCAATCATCAATACTTGCACACCTCCAAATACTTTCAGTCTATTTTTATAGCGCCTTAAAACTTGATCGATTCCATCGAGTAAGTCGGCACGTACCATACTAATTTCATCGATAATTAATAAATCTAAGGATCTAATGATGTCAATTTTAGTTTTATTAAACTTAAATTTTGATTTTTTAGATGCTACACCTGGAATAATTGGTCCAAAAGGCATTTGAAAAAAGGAGTGTATAGTAACACCTTTTGCATTGATAGCTGCAACGCCTGTTGGTGCAACGACTACTAATCTTTTTAGTGATTCTTTTTTTATTTGATGTAGAAATGTTGTTTTTCCAGTACCAGCTTTTCCTGTTAAAAAGATATTTCTATCGGTTTTTTCTACGAAATTTAAGGCTAGTTCTAGTTCGGGGTTTTTAAGAGTCATACTCACACCGTGACTTTGAGTCACGGTGTGAGTATTTTGACAATCAACATATTCCAAAGCAATTGTTTTATTTATCAATTTATTATTTCGCAAATTTGCATAATCTTTTGCTGATGAATACTCGTACTCAATAGCTGTTTTAACCATTCCTGCTTTTACAGGATTTTGATGAATATAATCAAAACAAACTTGTGAATATTGTTTTTCTGAGATCAAATTTATTGAAGTCATTTTATTACTAATAAAAGAAGGTGTATTTCCATTGAAACAATTTATACATTCTGCTTTGGTTTTCTCTCTAAATAATTTACCGCTAAAATTTTCTTGTTTGTTTATTGCTCTTGTGTAAGAGCGCAACATGATTCCAATAGAATCATTTATTTTTAAAGTTTTACTCACACCGTGACTTTGAGTCACGGTGTGAGTTTCTTTATTTGGTAATTCCTCTTCCTTAACTAAAACCATTAAATGAAAATGATTTGGCATTAAGCACCAAGCAATAATATCTGCATAAGGCGAAATGTATTTTTTTAATTTTTCTAGAAAGAAGATATAATTTTCTTGTTTAAAGAAAATTTTCCTTTGATTATTACCTTGATTGTAAATGTGATATAAGTAGCCTTTTTCAAATTGCATTTTATTTTTTACTCAAAAATACATAAATTATTTTAATTGTACTAGAGCGATACGATGATTTGGAATCATCGTATCACTAGTATAAAAGTTAGTCTTTATCTGTAATATAATAGGCTCCTCCTACAGTTTTATCTGGTGTAAAGGCACGTTTAAACCAAAGTGGTCTTCGTTCTCCATTTGGTCCTGGCGCAGGTCTAGTCATTGCTAACCATTCTTTAAACACTTCGTGAGATTTATTGGTATCTACGGCAATATCTCCGTATTTTTCGCCTGGAGCTGGTTTTTCTATTCGTACTCTTTGATGCCAACAATGCATACCACTAATTGGATCTGGATGTACTGCATGTGTTATGTTTTGATGTACACCACCATCTTTCCAGAAAATACGTTTCGAATCTTTATCTTTCGAATCAAATGGTTTAATCCCAGAAATGGTACTCATTTTCCAGACACCTTTTCCATTATTAGAGATATCTACAGTATTAACTGCCCAACGATTACCATCTTGATCTTGTGGTTTTTTCCAACGACCAATATGATGTGAACAAGCTACAACGCCTGGTTTCATAGATTGTGTTACCCAAACTTTATCGATAAAAAACCCAATATCTGTATTCATTTTTACTAAATCGCCAGTTTTAAAACCCCATTTTGCAGCATCGTCTGGATGCATCCATATCGGATTTCTATTGGAGATTTCTACTAACCATTTGGCATTACCAGAGCGTGAGTGAATTAATGTTGGTAATCTAAAAGTAGGTACTAAAACATATTCTCCTTTAGATTTGTCTAATGCATCTAAATGAATGTGTGATTTTATATATCTTGGTGTTGCATATTCTGGCCATTTCCAATCGACCATAGTTTGCGAATAAAATTCGTTTTTACGAGATGGTGTTGGAAAACCAACTACTGCTTTATTGTTAACCATAACACCAATTTTCTTTCCGTTTTTAGAAATTACATTGGTAACTTTATCTACTTCTGTATCTTTTAGTTGTTCTTTGGTTAAAGGGGTTTCGTTTTTATGATACGATTCTCCTTTTTCAATTTCGTATGCACCGTATTTTTTCATGTAGTTTAACTCTGCAAATTGACCTGTAAATCCATCTTTCTTTGCAGTTTCTGTTAAACCTTCAACACGTTCAAAAATGTATTGGTAGTATTCGTCAACGGTAATTTTTTCTCCTTTTCTATAAGGCGATTCGAATGTTTTTCTAATTCCCATAGATCCGTCTGGATCTATTCTCCACGATAATTCAATCCAAAATTCATCTTCTTCCCAAACTTCGCCTGGGTTTACTTCGTATGTATAGGTAAATTCTTTGCCATTACGTCTTGCAGCTTCTTTTAAAACAGGTTGTCTAAAGGCAATCCAAGTTCCGCCATGTGTTGCATAACTATTTATATCGTGCCTTTCGGATGCTAATCCCATTGGCAATACAAAATCGGCATAAAATGCGGTTTCATTCCAAGTTGGTGTTAGTGCTGCATGCATTCCGAATTTATCTTCTCTAAGGAACATTTCCATCCAAGTAAAGCCGTCTGGATACGTCCAAACAGGATTAAATACTCGTGAAAAATACATGTCCATATAGCCACGACCTGCTTTTAGAAAATGAGGTAATAATTGACTCATTTCAAAAAAGGCTAGCGGATATTCTTTTGGGAAATGTAATTCATTCCATACTTTTTGTGGGGCTGGTGGATTTGGTTGTGTTGGCGAAAATTTGTTCCAAGAATTTGGAGATGTTCCACCTTTTGCTCCAACTGCTCCAGTTAATACGGTTAAGAAATGTAAGCATCTAGCAACCGCCCAACCGCCTAAATTAGATGCTCCTGCAGATCGCCAGTTATGCGATGCAAACCGTGTTCCTGCTTCACCAATTTTTTGTGCTATTTCACGAATCATTTCTGCTTTTACTCCAGATTCTGCTTCTGCGAATTCTGGTGTAAATTCTTTATACTCATTAATCATTTCAGCAATATAATTTTCAAAAGTAACTTCTTTATCACTGTGTTTTGCTTGTAAGTATTCTTGCCAGTTCGTCCAATTTTCTAGATAATCTCTGTTATATAAACCTTCTTCTAAAATAATTAATGCCATTGCTAATAATACTGCTGCTTCGGTTCCTGGATACGATGGCATCCAATAATCTGACATGGATGCTGTATTTGATAATCGAGGATCCATGGTTGCTAATTTTGCACCTTTCATTTTTCCTTCGATGATACGTTGTGCGTGTGGATTAAAATAATGTCCTGATTCTAAGTGTGCAGAAATCAATAATATAAATTTAGCTTCTGCATGATCTGGTGATGGTCTGTCGTAACCATACCAAATATTGTATCCAAATCGCGCTCCCGAAGAACAGATATTTGTGTGTGAATTGTGTCCATCAATTCCCCAACCTTGTAAAACCCAATTCATAAATTTTTCGTGGCCTGGACGACCAACTTGGTATGCAATTTCGTTGCGTCTATCTTCTTTTATTGCTTTGCGAATTCTTGCTGCAATTGTATCTAAAACATCGTCCCATGAAACACGTTCCCATTGTCCTTCGCCACGTTTTCCAGTACGTTTTAATGGAAATAAGATACGGTCAGGATCATTAACTTGATTTATTGTTGCAGGTCCTTTTGCGCAGTTTCTTCCACGAGATCCTGGATGCTGTGGATTACCTTCAAATTTAACTACTTCTTGTGTTTCTTTATTAATAAATGCGGTTAATCCACAAGCAGATTCACAATTAAAACAGGTTGTTGGTACAATTTGATAGGTTGTTTTTTCTTTTTTTGGCCAAACTTTCGGATTGTATTCTACCCAATTATCCCATTTTTCTGGTGGAGGAAAATTTTCATACATAGAGGCAACTTCTTCATCAGAAAATTGACGCATATCGCCATCGAATTCTTGGTATTTTTCTTTGTGCAGATTTGGAATGATTCCTAATTTTTCTGCGACATTTTCAATAAAAGACGGTTTTTTATATCCCATTTTATTTTGTGTTTTTATGTTTCACGCAAAGTTCGCAAAGTAATTTTGCAAAATTCGCAAAGATTTTTTATGCTAATGGTATTCTTTGTGGTGCTTCAATCCATATTTTTTCGGTTGCGTATATTCCGATAAGCACTAATACAGATGCTATAACCAGCATTATAGCGCTTGGTGCAACAATTAGTAGTGTTAATGGTATTATATTGCCGAGAAATACTACTGCTGACCAAAATAGATTTTTATAGCGACCTTTAGTTATCATGCCAACAACTGCATGTGCTGCTGTTGAGGGATGTGTCATTGTTAACTCTGTTATTAAAGTAAATAAATTTACTACTAATGCAATTATTAAAGTTATTTTTAATAATCCTGCCCAGTTTTCCATATTTGTAAATAAACCAACCAATGCAAAAATAGCTGCTCCAGCCATAATGCTGTGTACTAACATGTGTAAAGCTAATGATGGACTTTGCCAGAAATCTCGTCCTTTTGCTTGTGCAAATAAAAACGCGGTATAAATAGCTAACATTACTGCGAAAAATGCAGTTATCCACATTAAAATAGTGCTTCCTGCTGTGATTTCAAAGTAGGTCATTGCTCCAAAAACAGTTGCTAATAATCCAAAAATGGTAATAATATAGCCGCCTTTAACCAGCCAAGATTTCCACTGTGGTCTTAATAAGACATTTAAGAAGCGATCTGGTCTATCTAAGTCCATTACTAAAAATAATCCTGTAAGGGATAAGAATACTAATGAAATTCCTGCAGACCATAATTTTGCTGTATCGGAAACTTCATATCCAAGTAACATGGCTAAAAACGGAATTAAAAATGCTCCTGCTGCTATGGCTTTCGTCATTACATAAGCAGATACTTCCCAGCCCCAAAGTATTCCTTTATCTGGTGTATCGTATACTCTACGAGCTTTTCCATTTAGAACATCAATATAGTTTGGATTTTCGGTTTCTTTTTTATGATATGCTGATTGCATATCATTATCTAATGTCATTTTTAATAAATTAACATCGTCGTTGGTATGCATCATTTTTTCTGCATATTTTGAATAATGACCAACACCTCTTGCTTGTGAATTCCATAAAAAATCTCCAGACTTATCTGTTGCTTCTGGATTTAAGGAAGAAAAATCTCCATTGATATAAAATAAATTTGGATTTGTTCCTTTTTCTGGTTTACGAACTGTGACTGTTTCTCTTGCTAATAACTGAGATATTTCTGTATTTGGGTTTTCCATATCTCCTGCAATAATTGCATGTTCTGGACAAACGGTTACACATGCTGGTTCTCGACCAACTTCAATTCTGTGTGCACAATAATTACATTTTGCCGCTGTATTGTTGTCTGGATCAATATACAGAGCATCGTAAGGACATGCTTGCATACATGATTTACAACCAATACATCGATTGTTATCAAAATCTACAATACCGTCTTCACGAGTGTATAGTGCTTCTACTGGACATATTTCCACACATGGAGCATCTGTACAATGGTTACAACGCATTACTGAAAATATTCTGCGTGTGTTTGGAAATTCTCCTTTTTCTACTTGTTTAACGTAAGTTCTGTTAACTCCTACTGCTACATCATGTTCACTTTTACACGCAGTAGTACAAGCGTGACAACCTATACATTTGCGATTATCAATTATAAAACCGTACTTCATTTATTTGATTTTAGTTAGTCCTCTAATATAATTATAAAAACTAATATATTAGTAACATAAGTTACTTATTTTTTCATAATCATTGTTAAAACAAATAGTTATAAAAGGCAAGAACTAGTAATTTATATTAATTCTAAATAATATTTTTGAGATAAAAAAAGTCCTTTTAACAAATTGGTTTGAGTTAAAAGGACTTTTTAATAATAAATTAAGAATTTATTATTTTACTTTTATATCAAAAGTAATATCAAATACATCATTAATAAATTTATCTTTAAGATTATCAAAAAACTTTTTTGATTTGTATTTAATTCCAAAATCTGTTCGGTCAATTTTAATGGCATTACTTAAAAAAGAAGTAGTCCCATCTTTTTGAACTATAATTGATGCTGGAAAAGAAATGTTTTTTGTAATTCCTTTTAAAGTTAAATTTCCTTCAATTTTTGAATTAATTTCTTCTTTGGTAACTTTAGTAATTTCAAAAGTTCCTGTTGGGAATTGTGCTGCATCAAAAAAATCGGGACTTGTTAAATGTCCAACTAATTTTTGATTGTTTTCATCTGTTTCTGGAATATCTAATACTTTAACACTAGTCATGTCAAAAGTAAATTTACCTCCAATTAAATTTTGTTTATCAAATTTTAATTCTCCTTCTTTTAAATTAAAAGTTCCATGATGACTTCCTGTTGGTTTATACCCTTTCCAAGTTAATGTTGAAGATGCTATTTTATATGTTTTATCGGAGGTTGTTTTAACAACTTCTTTGGCATCTTTGGTCTCTGTTTTTTTTGATTTATCTTCTTTACATGAAATAAAGAATAAACCAATGCTTAATGCTACTATTAATTTTTTCATTTTTTTGCTTTTAGTTATAGATAGTGCAAATATATTAATTTAGAATGATTTTAAATTGTTTTAAGTAAAAAATAAAACCATAAAAGCTATCTTAATTTTTATAAGATAGCTTTTATTTTTTTTAGAATTAAAATATTATTGTTTGTATTCTTTTACAATTTCTTTTACTTTATCTCCAGTAGCGGTTTCTACTTTTACATCTTTGATTCCGTCTGTTGTTGTAGTTGTAATTACCGTAGCATTTTTTTCTCCATTTTCTTCTTTGATTAAAACTTTTACTGTCTTATCAATATTTTTATTAATTACTTCATTAGATGCTACTAATTTGGTATTTATATTCTCTATATTGTTAACTGCTTTATGGTCTGTTTCTGAATGTCCTCCTAATATAGGAGCTATTACTAATCCGATAAGACAAGTTAATTTAATTAAAATATTCATTGATGGTCCAGAAGTATCTTTAAATGGATCACCAACAGTATCACCAGTAATAGCAGCTTCGTGAGCAGGAGAACCTTTATAAGTCATTTCGCCATTAATCATTACACCAGCTTCGAAAGATTTTTTTGCATTATCCCAAGCACCACCAGCATTGTTTTGGAATATTGCCCAAAGAACACCACTTACAGTAACACCAGCCATATAACCACCTAACATTTCAGCAATCATTAATTTATTCATACCAAAAATCATTGGTACAAAAGTAATTACTAAAGGAAACCCAATGGTTAGTAAACCAGGTAATACCATTTCTTTTAAAGAAGCTTCGGTAGATATTTTTACACATTTGTCGTATTCTGGTTTCCCAGTTCCTTCCATAATTCCTGGAATTTCTTTAAACTGACGTCTTACTTCGTAAACCATTTCCATTGCCGCTTTACCAACAGCATTCATTGCTAAGGCAGAGAATACTACAGGAACCATTCCTCCAATAAATAACATGGCTAAAACAGGTGCTTTAAAAATATTAATTCCGTCAATACCTGTAAACGTTACATAAGCAGCAAAAAGTGCTAATGAAGTTAATGCTGCAGAAGCAATAGCAAAACCTTTACCAGTTGCAGCAGTTGTATTACCAA
>JALSLK010000015.1 GCA_026988355.1 Flavobacteriaceae bacterium | reverse complement strand
CCAGCCAAAAATTCATGTGTTTGGTCACATTCATGAAGCTTATGGTATTTATAAAACAGAAAATACCACTTTTATAAATGCTAGTATTTTAAATGAACGGTATAGAAATACTAATGATGCTGTTGTGATGGGGTTATAAGAATTAATTCTAAATTTGATATGATTTACGTAATTAAATTTCAAAATATTATATAAATCTATAATTATAGTTTTATATAATTATATTTGTGCAAAACCTTTGCACAAATATTATGGCAACCAATAAACATGCAACAATTAGATACAGAACGTTAGATAAATGTTTTAGTAATTCTGGTAAACGATATTACATAGAAGATTTATTAGAATCTTGTAACAAAGCCCTTTTTGAATACGATGATAAAACCAACGGTATTAAAAAAAGACAGTTATACGAAGATATTAAGTTTATGATATCCTCACAAGGCTACTCAGCACCAATTATCAAAGAAAAAGATGGCAGGCGAGCATTTTATAGATATGAAGATAGCAATTTTTCAATAAACAGCCAACCAATTAACGACAATGAAATAGCAGAATTGAAATCTGCAATGCTTTTACTTAGTCGTTTTAAAGGCATGCCACAATTTGAATGGGTAAATGAAGTACTACCAAAAATAGACCAAAGTTTTAAATTATCTAAACAAGAACAAGAAATAATTAGTTTCCAATCTAATGAGTTTTTAAAAGGCATGGAGTTTATTTCTCCACTATTTAAATACATCCAAAATAAACAATCCTTAAAAATTACCTATCAATCTTTTAAAAGTGATACTGCTGTTACTTCTATTTTTCATCCCTATTATTTAAAGCAATATAATAATCGTTGGTTTTTAATAGGTAAACATAGCGATTATAGTAATTTGACTAATTACGCATTAGACCGAATTAAAGAAATAGAAGAAACATCAATTAAATATGATGATTCTCAGATAGTAAATTTTGATGATTTTTTTGATGATTTTATAGGGGTTTCTAAAACTACGGATAAAGAACTAATAAAAATAACATTAAAAGCATCAATAAGTCTAGCTCCTTATATTAAAACCAAACCCTTACACAGTTCTCAAAAAAGAATATTAGAAGATGAAAGAGGTTTTACCTTTTCTATAGAAATTATTCCTAATTATGAATTATATAAATTAATACAATCTTTTGGCGAAGACCTAACCGTACTAAAACCAACTGATATTAAGTTGATTATCAAAAACAAATTGCAATTAAATTTAAGAAATTACGATTAATGCAGATAGAATGCAGTAATACAATTTACATTTGCAGTAATATTAATTATAAAACAAAAAATAATGAAAAATTTAAACAATCTAATTATTCAAGAAGCGAGACCTTTACCTGTAATAATACTTGCAGATTCAAGCGGAAGTATGGCGAGTGATAATAGAATTGGAATATTAAACAATGCCATTAGAGAAATGCTAGACTCTCTAAATGATGAAAATTCTTTACGAGCAGACATCTTTATTTCTGTAATTAGTTTTGGTGGAAATGGAGCAAATACAGTACAAGAATTTAAAAAATCAACTGAAATTGAATGGACTGATTTAACTGCTATGGGTGGCACTCCAATGGGTAAAGCCTTTGATGCAGTTAAAAATCTATTAGAAAACAAAGATATAATACCAAGCAGATCATACGCACCAACTTTAGTATTATTATCTGATGGAGCACCTACAGATAACTGGGAGAATTCTTTAACAGAACTTTTATCTTCAAATAGAGCATCAAAAGCACAAAGGATAGCAATGTCTATTGGTGCTGGAGAAAATGGAAAAAAGGTGTTAAATAAATTTCTTGGAGAGTCTGATATAAAAGTCTTTGAAGCTAATCAAGCAAGAGATATAAATAAATTCTTTCGTTTTGTAACAATGAGTGTTTCACAAAGAGCAAAAAGCGTTAATCCAAACGAACCAATATCTATAAGTTATAGTGATGTAAATGATGATTTAGATAATTTTGAATTTTAACCTATGAATATCCATTCAGCAACAACTAAAGGACCAAATAAAAAAATAAATCAAGATTTTTATGGAATTAGTAAACAAATAAATTTCACCCTTTTAATTGTTGCTGATGGATTAGGGTCTGCAATAAATAGTGATTTTGGTTCAAAAACAGCCGTTAGAGCTGTAGAAAAAGCAATTATACAATGGAGAAAACTAAATAATAAAAACAATAAAGTACTAATACAATTAATCCATTTCTTCTGGAATTTATTAATTTCAGATTCAAAATATGAAAAAAAAGATTGTAGCACCACTTGTCTTTTTGCTTATATTGATAAAAAAAACAAGAAGCTATTATTAGGACAATTAGGAGACGGCATAGTTCTTTATAAATCTAAAAAAAAAATTGCAATCTTACAGTCTAAAGATGAATATAATTATACAAAATCACTTGGCAGTTCTAAATATTTTAATGATTGGAATATAAAAGAAGTCGATTTTGAAATAGACTTTGAATTATTTTTAGCTACAGATGGGGTGTCTGAAGATTTAAAAGATAATGAAAAATTTGTAACCTTACTAATTAACAATTTATCAGATATAAAAAAAAATAAAAGAAATAAAGCTTTAAAACAACTATTAGAAGAATGGCCTACTAAACATCATTCTGACGATAAAACAATTTGTATTGCATGGAAAAACAAAAAATAGTAATAGGAGAAAGCTCAGGAGCTGAATATTATATAGAAAAAGAAATTGGACGAGGCGGACAAGGTAGAGTTTTTTCAATAAAAGGAGGGAAATATGTATTTAAGTTAATTGGAAAAAAAGATAGTCAAAACTCACAAAAACTTAAAAACAAGATATCTTACTTAAAAACAAGACCTATAGCTGAATTACCAATTTCTATTCCTTTAGAACAAGTTAAAGGTAAAGCTTTAGGCTATATTATGGAAATGGCAACAGATATGACACCTATTGAAGAACTTATCAAGCCAAATGGTGAATTTGTAAAATGGTGGAAAAAAACTGGAGGATTAAAAAGGAGACTTACACTTTTAAAAAAAACAGCACAAGTTATCTCTAATTTACACTCAAAAGGACTTGTTTATGGTGATTTTTCATTAAGTAATATTTTTACTTCTAAAAATAAAAATTACTCAGAGGTTTTCTTTATTGATGCTGATAATATTACACACGAATCAAAATCAGGAACTGCAGTTTACACGCCAGGATATGCTGCGCCAGAAATAATCCAAACTAAAACACAAGCGGCATTAAGTGGATATGACACTTATACCGATAATTACTCATTTGCCATTATTGCATATCAATTACTAACACTAAACCATCCTTTCATTGGTGATTATGTGAACAATGGCAAACCTGAATTAGAAGAACAAGCGTATCTTGGCAAGATACCGTGGGTCAATCATAGTACAAATAACAAAAACGAAACGAGTAGTGGTATTCCAATAGAGTTAACAATATCACAGGAAATGATGAAATCTTTTCAACAAACTTTTGAATTAGGTATAAACTCAAAACATAAAAGAACATCAATAGATAAATGGATTGAAATATTAAACACCTCATTAAAAATGCTCCTTTATTGCCAAAACGGCAATTGCAACAACTATTTTTTTTACAATGCAAAATTAACTTGTCCATATTGTGAAGAGCAAATAAATAGCATTGGTGTTCTTGGAATTTATCCAGATATTTCAAGAAATAAGATAAAAAAAACAAAAAGTATTAACATGAGAATTTTATCTCCTAAAAAGGAGATTATTTTAACTGAAAATGATTTTTTACTTAACAATTCAACTAAAGCATTGTTTAAAATTTTTTATTACAAGAAGTCTTTTCACCTTAAAGGAGTAGATCTAAACAAAATTTATTTATTTGTTGATGGTAAAAAAAACATAGTAGATGTCAAAGAGAAAATTATAATTAATTTTAAAAAAGAAATTACAATCAAACTACAAAATAATGTTGAATACCAAAGAATAATTAAATTAACTAAAAAACGTTCATCATGAAAATAGCAGATATATTTAGAGGTCAAAAAGACGAAATTAGTATAACAATTAACCCTGCAATAGAAAATGAAAAGTTTAATAGTGATAATTATATAGATGTTAAATATAGTCAAGATACATATTGGTTACTATCAAATGACAACAACCGAATTGAAATAGCAGGTGTAAATCCTCAAGACAAAAAAGAATTAGACAGAATAATTAATAAACATTTCGTACTATATATAACAAATAAAGAGACAAAGAAAATAGAATTAAAAGTAAAACTATTCACAAACTCAATTATTTCGAAAGAGAGTATTGAAATTGGGTTAACAGATATTATTATTGATGATATTAATAAAAGATACTCAAGAAAAAGGCAACAACAAAAACACGTTAATTGGTTAAGTAATGAACTCATTATTGAAAATAATATGATTTTAGTATATGGTCATAATAAAAAGAGTTCTGGCTTTCGAGTTTTTGGAAAATCAATAGCAATAGACGTAATTATTAACAAGGATAATAAACATGAAATTAAGAGAATTTTAAATCTGAAAAAAAAATTAAAACCAGATACAATACTAAAATCAACAATTGAAATAAAAGATATATCAACTACAGCAACATTAAGGTCTAATATTGAAAGTGAGCTTAAAAAAATAAACTCCACAGAAAAATACATTAGAACTTGGGAAAAATACAAAGAAATTGAAATTGAGCTAAACAAAGAGAATGTAATAGAAAGAGGTTTTCTTACTATTACAACTATGAATAAAACAGATGAAAAAACCTATAAATTAGATTTTAAAAATGATAAGAACACTAAAAACTGGTTAAAAATAAATATAGGTGAATTTGTTGTGTTATCAAAAAATCAAACCCATACAAACGAAAACGAAAGTTTAAACAACAATCAAGATAATATAATTTGTGAATTGTTAAAAAAAGAGAATACCTATATTTCCGTAGTAAGTGAAAAAGAAATTACAACGGATTATAAATTTGCTTCTTTATCTACATTAGGAAATGATATAATGAATAAGAGAAGAGATAAGGCTCTTGAAGAAATTAGAAATAACTCAACACCAATGCCAGCTTTGCCTGCTGTATTAGAAGGGATTGAATATAACTATGCAAAAAGAAGAAAGATAAGGTCCTTAACGACTAAAGTGAAAAAAGAATTTGGAGAACACGGACCAAATACAATGCAAGAACACGCTTTAGATATAGCATTAAACACACCAGATATTGCTATTATTCAAGGACCTCCAGGAACTGGAAAAACTAAAGTGATTACTGCTTTAGCAAAAAGATTAACAGAAATCTACAAAGACAATGGAGAAGCTCCTGAGATGAATATCTTATTATCTGCATTTCAACACGATGCTGTAGAAAATATGGCTTCTAGAACTGAAGTCTTAGGCTTACCTGCAATAAAATTTAGCACAAAACAAAACCAATCTATCGATAGTATTGAAAAATGGATAGATAAACAAACTGAAAAAATTGAAGCAAGCCAATTTGAAATAGAGCCTAACGAAACAGAACTAACTTATAAAAAGGTATTTAGTAGTTATTTAAACTATATTGAAACTTTAAACCACGAAAAAGCAAAAATAGCATTGTCAAAATTCGGAAAAGATAATATTATCACATTACCAGCAAACATAATAGACCATATTAATACGCTAACAAAAAAAGAAAAAGAAACCAACTCAAAAATAAATAAAAAAATAATTGATTTAATTAATAATATAAGATCAAACGCTACAAGTTATCAAGATGATGGTGAAACGAATTTAAATCGATTAATTAAAAACTATGACCTTTACAAAGATGAAGTTCCTGAAATAAAAGAGGAAGAATTACTTTTTTTTAAAAAAATATTAGCAAATAGAAGTATAGACAATAACGAATATAAAAAGCTAAACGAACTAAAAATAGAATTATTGGATCGTTTTAAATCTATCAAAATTAATAAAACCATTAAACTAATTAATTCTAACATTGAACAATCTTATAAGTTACTAATTGACTTTTTCAGTAGCCAAATTAAAGAAAACGGATCTGTATATAGTGTTTTATCCGAATTTCAAAATGATTTAAAAGCTAACAAGCAGCGAGTAACGGATACCATACAAAATTATGTAGCATTAGCTGCTGCAACCGTACAAGGGAGTAAGAGTAGAAATATGTTTAAGGTTAAGCCAGACCCTTTTGATACCGTTATTGTAGATGAAGCTGCAAGAGCAAACCCTTTAGATTTACTAATACCATTGACTTCTGCAAAAAGACGAATTATTTTGGTTGGTGACCATAGACAATTACCACATATCATTGATAATGCAATTCAAAAAAGGTTAGAAGACGATAAAGATGCAGCAAAAGATGTTTCTAAATTTTTAGAGAACAGCTTGTTCGAGCGTTTTTACACAATTCTAAAAAAACTTCAAGATAAAGATGGTGTACAAAGAGTAGTAACCTTAGATACCCAGTATAGAATGCATCCAAAAATAGGCGATTTTATAAGTAAAACATTTTATGAAAAATATGGTGATCCCAAAATTAATTCAGGAACCGACTCTAAATTATTAACACATAAAATAAATCAATATAAAGGAAAAGTTGCTGTAAGTATCAACATACCCAACAACAAAGAGGAAGAAAAAAAACATAAAGGAAGTACTTTTAGACCTATCGAAGCAAAAGAAGCTATTTATAAAGCAAAAGAAATATTAGACAATGACCCTTCAATATCCATTGGAATAATTACTTTTTACAAAGAGCAAGTAAACACGTTGTTTAAAGAGGCAGCCAAGGTTAAAATGGTAGAACGAATAGAAAATAAATATCATATTACCGAAAAGTATAAAAAAACAATAAAAGGAGACGAGCGCTTTAGAATAGGATCCGTAGATGCTTTTCAAGGAAAAGAATTTGATGTTGTCATTTTGTCTTTAGTACGTTCAAATAATATTAAAAACAATATTAGAAGAAAATATGGTTTCTTAACTTCATACAATAGACTAAATGTGGCAATGAGTAGAGCAAAAATGTTACTTATTACTATTGGTGATGAAAATATGTTTAGAACAGAAGAAGCAAAAAAGAACATTTATGGTTTATACGCTTTTTATAACAATTTAATAGATACAGATTATGGCATCAGCATATAACAATATAGAAGTCAAATTCTTTTCTAATCAAGAAATAGACGATACTTATAATAAAGAGCTAATAGTTTACCCTATTTTAGCGTATAAAATTTATGCTCCAATAATAGATGATCTTAAACTAAATATTTTTCAGAAATACATCCTTTCAATATTAAACAAAGGAAGTTTCTCTTTAGACGAAATCTCAAAATGGCTCAATTTAGATTTATTATTAGTAAAAACTATTGCAGTTGAACTTATTAATAAAGAACTCATTGATAATGAATTTATAATTACCAATAAAGGGAAAGAGCTAATAAACGGTAGCTTTTCTTGGTTTAAAAACATAGACCATTTAAGAAAAGATATTAGATATATTTTCCAAGATGTATTCACTCATAAATTATATCCTATTGTTTTAGCATTTAATAATTTTCAAGAAGATGTATATTTAAAAAATAACAATTTACACATTCATTCCAAAGGAAAAAAAGACAGTTTCCCATTTCAATTAATTGAACCTAAAAAAAACTTAAACAGTATACGACAACCTGAAACAAGTAAGGTTTTAGAAGTTTTAGCAGAACACGCTAAAAGGTATTTACCCAACTCCATAAACGATATAAAAGACACACCAAATGCCATAAAATTTTTAGATAACGAACCAGAGTTAATGTATTGCGCTTTCTGGGTATATGCAAAAAAAGGTAGCAACAACAAAGAGGAAATAGAAGTATCTGATCCCTTTAACATTACTAAAGAAACATTTTGGTTAAGAAACAGTCTCTTATCAATAATTGACAATCCTAAAGTTGATAAAACACTAGACAGTTTGCTATATCAGTTAGAAGATAAAGACAGGGAACAAGTATCAGAACATCTAAAAAGTATTAGCAAAGAAGTAGAAAGAAACATAAACGAAACGTTTGATTTTACATTAAAAACAAAATACCATTCTATTTACAAAGCAATTAATGAATATTATTTTGACTTTGAACTCTACACACTTCATAAAGAAGCTCACTATTTAAAAAACACTTTTAGAAAAAGTCAAATAGTATTAGAAACTTTATTAAAAGAAGTGTTAAATAAGCACAAAGATTATTGTGATGAAAGAATAAGTATTCAAACTAACAATGGATCTCGTTTTCAATTATATAGGGATGAATTAATAACAAAAATTAAAAAAATAAATTCGAATATTAAATTGCCTAAATGGCATCATCCTGAATTTAAAGGCGTATTCAACGCACTAAAAAATCCAGATAAAGCTTCGTTAAGAGCATTGTACGTTGCTGTAATACTTATAGCTTATTACAATCACAATGTTTCATTTTATCAAATATTAAAAGAAAAAAATGACCTTTTAATAGATATTGAAAACGTTGCAGAAAGCAGAAATAATGTAGGACATAAATATGTAGATATTCCAGATGAAAAAATTGACGAATACCACAAAGATGCCCTAATAATGAAAAAAAACATAGAAGAAATAATTAAACTTTTTTTACAAAACAATTAGTGCAGATAGAATGCACTAACCCAATATACCTTTGTAACATAAAACAAGAAAAATGGCAAAAAACAACAAAAGAAGAAAGGCTAATAATAAATCAAATACTAAACAAGAAGTAAAACACTTAGAAAGTAAAACTGAAGATTTAAAAAAGCAACACAACATTACTGATGAGGAGTTAAATAAAGAAATTACTAATAGTAACACTGAAAATATTACAGAAAAGTCTGTTAAAGAGCTATATCATAAAAATATAAAAATCGGAAAAATTCTTGAAAAGAAACAAAAAGAACTTGATTTATTAAAAGAAAAAACAAAATCGGAAAAAGAAAAAGTAGAAAAAGAAATTGCTCAAACTAAAAAAACACGTGAAGAACTTGAAAGAAGTTTAAGAAAATATGACACCGAACTAACAGAAATAAACAAACTGCAAGTTAGCCAAGGTTTTGTAAGCATAATAGATAGAAAACTATTAGATAGTTATCAAGAAAAATTAAAATTTCAAGAAGAAGTTTTACTTGAAAAAATAGCAGAGTTACAGAATAAGCATACCGATTATATTAGCACAATAACCAGTTTAGAAACCAAAAAAATAGCACTTGAAAAAGATTTCCAAATTAAATATAATAAACTAAAAGATAGCTTAAAACAAAACTATCAAGATAAATTTCAAAATAAAGAAAATCAATTAGAAAAACTTGAAAAAGAGTTAAAAAAGAAAGAACGAGAACTTAAAAATAATACCGAAGATTTTGATGATGAAAAAGATTATTTAGAAGAAAAAGCAAAAAGAAAAGTAGCTAAAGAAATAGCAACTTTAAATTTTAAAGTAGAGGGACTAAATGATAAAAATGAAGCATTAAAGAATGAATATACCAGGATCAAAGACCAATTAAAACATTTAGGCACGTACCAACCTAAAGAAATAGTAAAAGAGTTGAGAAAAAAAGAAAAAACAATCAATGAACTATCCGAAAAATTAGCAACAAGCCCTGATGTATTAAAAATTGACGAATTAAAACAATTGCGAATAGAAAAAAACAAATGGCAAGAAGATTTAAGGAATATAAATGCAGACTTAAACGAATACAAAACAAGATATTCAAAACAAAAACTGCAAATTGGTGAAAAAGAGCGCTTAGAGTTTGAAAAAGAAGAATTAGAAAATAGAATAAAATTACAGAAAGTTGCCTTAGATGAACTAAAAGAGGAAGTTAATGACTTAACCAAACAGTCCGAAGACAAAGTTACCTTTTCAAATTGCTCAGAAATGGATGAAAAATATAATAAAGAAGAATTGCCTCCTACGAATGAGATTTCAAAAGAATGGATAAACAACATACAACACGTTATAGCTAAAGTAACAAAAGATGAATTATTTTATGACATAGATTTATTACGAACCTTTATTGCTGGTTTGGCAATGAGCAAATTTTCAATACTACAAGGTATTAGTGGTACAGGTAAAACTAGTTTACCCAAGGCTTTTACTAAAGCGGTAGGCGGTCATTTTGGTATTGTTGAAGTACAATCTGGTTGGAAAGACCGTCAAGATTTAATAGGATATTACAATACATTTGAAAAAAAATATTACGAAGGTAAATTTCTAAGATATTTATATATGGCTGGAACTCCAGAATATAAAAACAAACCCTTCTTTATTATTTTAGATGAAATGAACTTATCACACCCAGAGCATTATTTTGCAGATATGCTATCACTTATGGAAGAAACAAATCCTGAAAATCAAAACTTAACCATTAGTGATAAAGTAAAAGATATTCCTGAATTAATGATTAACCTTGAAGAAGGTGGTATCGGTTTAAAAATACCACAAAATGTATGGTTTATTGGCACAGCAAACCACGATGAAACCACCTTGCAATTTGCTCCAAAAACTTATGATAGAGCAAGTGTGCTTGAAATGCCAATAAATATCAATAGATTTAACATCAAATCTATTGACCCTCAAAACACAAAAATTTCAAACAAAACCTTTCTTGATTTTTTTGAAAAACAACGATGGTTAAAAAAAGATAAAAAAACACTTGATTATTTGAATGGAACTTTTAAAGATGTTTGTAATGAATTAGGTTTAGGTTGGGGTAACAGATTAGAAAAGCATATAAAACGCTTCACTCCTACCTTTAAAGCTTTAGGAGGAACAGATGCTACTGCATTAGACCATTTAATTGCTTCTAAAATTTTAAGATCATTAAAAGGTAGATACGATATTCAAAAAGAAAGTCTTGAAAAAATGAAAAGTGAATTGGAAAGCAACTTTAAAAAGACATTTAACGGCGAAGCTCTTAAATCATTAAAAATCATTGAAACCGAATTAAAAAGAATAAGCTAATATGATAATTTATGATCGTTTGTTAAAAACAGAAATTGGTTTTTTAGAAATAGAAGAACCTATTGTATTAGGTAGATATATTTTTAAAACAGACAAGTCTATTCTAAACGGTAATAAAATAAAAAAACACGAGTATCTTGTACCTTGTGAAAACAATAAAGCACTAATTAAAGATGCTACCACCCAAAAAAATATATCATTCAAAAAAAATGAATTAACAAATTCTAATAACAACTCTTTAATTAAACAAACCTTACTCGATGTATCTGAAGAACTAAAAATAAGTGAAAGTATAGATGACTTTGATGAAATTGGCGTATTACTAAGAAACTTTAACGAAAACCTTACTATTTCTGATTTTGAAAAACAATTAGAAATAAAACTTTTTCATATAGAAGAAATTTGCAGAACACCATCTTATCACTTAAAAAGAGAAATCACAAAACAGAATGTGTCAAGAGCAAAAAGAATTCCTGTTCGTGCCATTAATTATTTAGCTGCTCACTCAGAAGATTGGTCAAGACGTAAAATACGTGCTGTAGAACCAAGAAAAATACTTTCTGAAATAATTGATTATGATTTAACCATTTATGAAAACCAAATTACAAAAGCATTTATAGATAAATTACTAATACATTTTTCTAATAGAATGGTTAATGAAATTGAAGTTATTGATGAGTTTATTAAAAAAATTGAAACAATAATTACTTCTAGAAAAAGCAGCAATTCCAACCAAAAAACGTATTGGTATAAAAAGTTAGATAGAGATTATAAAAAACTTGGAAAAGCCATAAATTCCGTTGAAAAAAACAGAATACAAATTGAAAAAATAAAAACCTTCATTTTAGCTATACAAAGAAGGTTATTTACCTTGTTAGAAAGCGAATTGTATAGATTTAATACTATAGCAATAAACCATTCTAGCCAAAAACTAAAACAAACCAACTTATTTGACAATCACCAACACTACAGATTTATCAAAATTTTATGGGAAGAATTTCACAAAAACAAAGAATTGAGTTGTTCAGAAAAATCAATTAATAATCAAAACACAGTAAAAGCATATACAGATTATACTTGGGTAATTATCATTAAAGCCTTAAAACAAATAGGGTTTAATCAAATTAAAAAATATAATTTTAACGAATTGTTACTTGAAAATAAAAAGATTTCTACTTTTAAAATAAGAGTTAAACGAAATAAAAATGACCATATAAACATTCTAATTAATGATAAAATCAACTTGTTTTTTACACCAATACCAACAAGTGAAACTATAGATAACAACAATTCAAAAAAAAATAACTTTATTGTAACACTTGCTGATTTTAAAAACACTTTAAAAATAACACCAACCGATATAAATAGTGAAGAAAAAATAGCCAAAATTATTTTTAAGCAAATATTATCAATATTATTTAGCAAACACTTATTCAAACTAAACTCACAAATCATTGCTAAATATAGCATTCTCAGCAATTATCTAAAAGGTAAAAAATACATTGTTAATAACAGTAAAGACCGTAAAATTGACTTCTATCTATCTCAAAAATTAAACAATAACCAGCTAGAAGCTTTGAATAAATGTATTAACGAACAAAAAAAACATCTTTCCTCACGTACCGATATACGAAAGAATGAAATAGCAGAATTAAAAGAAATAAGCAAATCTATTACAATTGATGCAAACCAACATTTTAAACAGTATGAAACCTGCATAAAATGCGCAAGTAAAAACAAAATTAGCATTAACAATAAAGCTATTTCGTGCAAATGCACTAATAAAGATTGTAGTATTGAATACGGTTATGAAAACCATACCATTTTTTCTAAAATACCAGAACAAAACAAGATAGAAACTAACCTAAAAAGGATAAACCCAAATTTTAATTCATTAAATTATTTTGGATATGAAGTGTTAAATATCAACATTTTAAACTAATATATAATTATATAAAAATATAATAAGCGTTTTATATATATTTTTGTTAATTTAGTACTTATTTTTTTACTATGAAAAACAACCTCCAAATACTACAAAACCTAATAGATAAACGCTTTACTTTTAATGACCTAATAGAAACAAGTTTTAAAGATGATAATATCATTAAAACAGTAAAAAACGCAAACAATCCTGTATTAAGAGAAATTATATTCTTTGAAAATAATTATTATGAAGGATTTACGCTTAAAGTGAAAAACAACGAACACTTTAGCGTAATTAAAAACACGCTAAGCCACGAACAAGCGGAGAATAAAACCAAAATTCAGCAATTAGAACACGAAATGGAAATTTTAGAAAAAAATGTTTGAGCATATCGTTTTGAATTTAAAGACGAAAAAACCGCACAAAAATACGAGCAAAAAGCAAAATTAAACCTAGCTAAAAATCAAAATGATTAAAGCAAAAGAACAATTAGAAAACAATTAAATGGCAATAAAAAAATCAGAATTATACAGCAGTCTTTGGGAAAGTTGTGATGCATTGAGAGGAAGTATGGATGCAAGCCAATACAAAGATTATGTATTGGTAATGTTATTTGTAAAATACATTAGTGATAAATGGGCAGGACAACCCTATGCACCAATAACAATTCCTAAAGGAGCAAGTTTTACTGATATGGTAGCACTAAAAGGTGCAACCGATATTGGCGACCAAATCAACAAAAAAATATTAGCACCTATTGCAGAAGCCAATAAATTGGCAAAATTCCCCGATTTCAACGACCCAACTAAACTGGGAACTGATAAGGAAATGATTGACACCTTAGATGCTTTGATAGGTATTTTTGAAAACCCTGCTTTAGACTTTAGTAAAAACAAAGCAGATGGTGATGATATTTTAGGTGATGCTTACGAATTTCTGATGCGACATTTTGCTACGCAAAGTGGTAAAAGTAAAGGACAATTCTATACACCTTCTGAGGTAAGTAGAACATTGGCAAGTATCATTGGAATTAATAAGGTAGATACCAATTCCGATATTACCGTTTATGACCCAACTTGTGGTTCGGGTTCATTGTTACTTAAAGTTGGCGAATTTGCTCAATCTAAAGTAACCCTTTACGGTCAAGAAAAAGATGCTACAACAGCAGGTTTGGCACGTATGAATATGATATTGCACGACAACCCTACTGCCGAAATAAAACAAGGAAACACCCTTGCAAAACCACTTTTTGAAGACAAAAACCAACAAGACAATTTAAAAACATTCGACTTTGTGGTTGCCAATCCGCCTTTTAGTGATAAACGTTGGAGTAACGGACTAACATTGCCAAACGATACATACAACCGCTTTGCAGATTACGGTATTCCACCTTCAAAGAATGGTGATTATGCTTTTTTATTACACATAGTTCGTTCTTTGAAACGAAACGGAAAAGGAGCAATTATTCTACCACACGGAGTATTGTTTAGAGGTAATGCAGAAGCCGAAATCAGAACAAACCTTATCAAAAAAGGATTTATCAAAGGTATTATTGGTTTGCCTGCCAATTTGTTTTATGGTACTGGAATTCCTGCCGCTATTATTTTTATCGACAAAGAAAATGCACACAATCGTAAAGGAATTTTTATGATTGATGCAGGAAAAGGATTTATAAAAGACGGCAATAAAAACCGATTGCGTGAGCAAGACATCAAAAGAATAACAGATGTATTTACGGCACAAAAAGAGGTTAAAGGTTTTAGCCGAATGGTATCTATTGAAGAAATATCTAAAAACGAATACAACCTTAATATTCCAAGATACATAGACAACCAAGAGAAAGAAGATATACAAGACATTGAAGCCCATTTAAAAGGCGGCATACCGATAAACGATATTGACGATTTATCTAACTTTTGGGAAGTATTTCCGACATTAAAAAGCGAACTTTTTAATGTAATTATGAATGATGAATTAGCAATTATGAATGGAGGCAAGTATGCCTATCTTAATATTGAAAGTGATAAGATAAAAGATACCGTTCTTAAACATTCTGACTTTAAGGCTTTTTCTGAAGTGATGGATATCATTTTGAAAAAATGGGCTGAAGGAACAAATACACTACTCAAAAACCTACAAAAAGGACATAAGCCCAAAGAACTTATCCAAAATATAGCAGAACAATTATTATTAACCTACACACAGTCCACTAATTCACCATTTACCATTCATCATTCACAATTAGTAAACAAGTACAATGTGTATCAATTGTTAATGTCTTACTGGAACGAAACAATGCAAGACGATTGCTATATTATTTCGGCAGATGGTTGGGTGGCAGAAACCTACCGTATTTTAGTAGCCAACAAAGCAAAAAAAATGATAGACAAAGGTTGGACTTGCGACCTTATACCCAAAGATTTGGTTATAAACAAATACTTCAAAACCGAGAAAAACGCCCTTGCTGATTTAGAAACCGAAAAAGAAAATAGCAGTAGCCAAATAACGGAATTAGAAGAAGAACAATCTGGTGAAGACAGTTATTTTGCCGAAATAGAAAAAGTAAGTAAAACCAATGTAACCAAAAGGCTCAAAGAAGTAAAGACGCAATGCCTTGCGTCTCCTAATGATGCAGACTTGCAAGCAGAGCAAAAAGTACTAAAACAATACATTGACCTACACACCCAACTCACCGCTACCAACAAAAAAATAAAACAAGCCGAAAAAGAACTGGATGAAAAACTATACGCCAAATATCCAACACTAACCGAAACAGAGGTAAAAACATTGGTAGTAGATGATAAATGGATGCAAACCATAGAAAACGCCATAAAAGGCGAAATAGACCACATTAGCCAACGCCTAACAAACCGCATAAAAGAACTAGCAGAACGTTACCAAACACCTTTGCCACAGATAAACCAAGAGGTAAAAAACTTGGAAGAGAAAGTAAACGCTCACCTTGCTAAAATGGGATATACTGTCTTTAACCGTGATTAAAAATGATTTTCTTGATTAAATAATTATAAGTATGAAATACAAAGAATTGACATATAAAATAATTGGTTGTGCAATGGAAGTTCACAAGCATTTAGGTAACGGTTTTCAAGAAGTAATCTATCAAAGAGCATTATCAATAGAAATGAAAATGCAGGGAATAAAATTTAGTCGTGAACACGAAATGGAAATAAAATACAAAGATCATAATGTAGGAACTCGTAGAGTAGATTTCTTTGTAGAAGATAAGATTATGGTAGAAATTAAAGCATTGATTAATTTAGAAGATGTACATCTTGCACAAGCAATGAACTATGTAGAAGCCTATGAATTAGAAATAGGTCTTTTAATTAATTTTGGATCAAAAAGTCTGCAACACAAGAGAGTACACAACAATAATCCTGTCTATAAAAGAAATCAAGGCAATCAGATTAATCCTTTAAATCAAGGTTAAGACAAATGAACGATATAAAAATATACAAAAACAGCAAAATAAGAACCCTTTGGGATGCGGATGCCGAAAAATGGTATATTTCTATTGTAGATGTTATTGCTGTTTTGACAGATAGTAAGCGACCAAGAAAATATTGGAGCGACTTGAAAACTAAACTCAAAAAAGAGGGCAGTCAGTTGTCCGAAAAAATCGGACAACTGAAAATGAAATCTTCTGATGGAAAATCGTACACCACAGATGTAGCAGATACCGAGCAACTGTTTAGACTAATACAATCCATTCCATCACCAAAGGCAGAACCTTTTAAACTATGGTTGGCACAACTGGCTTCTGAACGCTTGGACGAAATGCAAGACCCAGAAATAACCATAGACCGAGCATTAAAACAATATTTAGAACTGGGCTATTCTGAAAACTGGATAAACCAACGCCTAAAAAGCATAGAAATACGCAAAGAACTCACAGACGAATGGAAAAAAAGAGGCGTAAAAGAAGGCATACAATTCGCCACACTTACCAATATAATAACAAAGGCTTGGGCAGATAAAACCACCAAAGAATATAAAGTCCTCAAAGGACTAAAAAAAGAAAACCTGCGAGACAATATGACCAATACCGAGTTAATCTTAAATATGCTTGCAGAAGCCTCTACCAAAGACATATCGGAAGCCGTAAACCCCAAAAACTTTAGCCAAAGCAAAAAAGTAGCCCAACAAGGTGGCAATGTAGCCAAAGTAGCAAGAAAAGAACTGGAAGCCAAAACAGGCAAAAAAGTAATAAGCCCACTAAATGCAACATCTTTTTTAGATAAAAAAAAGAAATCTATAACCTCTAAAAAAGAAAACAATGAGTAAAAAAAACAAAAAAATAGAAGTTAAAGGTTTACAGATAACTGTTGTGTCGCAATCAAAAGACGATTATATTAGCCTTACGGATATTGCTCGGTTTAAAGATGATAAAAGAACGGATTATATCATCCAGAATTGGATAAGAACTCGTAATACCATTGAGTTTTTAGGTATATGGGAACGTTTAAATAATCCAGATTTTAATCCCATCGAATTCGAGGGGTTTAGAAATAGTGCGGGTTTAAATAGTTTTGTATTGACATCAAAACAATGGATAACCAAAACCAAGGCAATTGGATTGGTAGCAAAAGCAGGTAGATATGGTGGCACTTATGCACACCAAGACATTGCCTTTGAGTTTGGAATGTGGATTAGTGCTGAGTTTAAAATTTATTTAGTAAAAGAATTTCAACGCCTTAAAGAAATTGAAAGTAAAGAACTCGACTGGAATTTTAAAAGGACATTAACCAAAATAAACTACCGAATACATACAGATGCCATAAAAGAAAACCTAATCCCAAAAAACCTTTCAAAGCAACAAGTCTCTTTTGTATATGCCAATGAAGCAGATGTACTTAATGTTGCTCTGTTTGGTAAAACATCCAAACAATGGAGAGACGAAAACCCAAATGAAAAAGGAAATATTCGTGACTATGCCAACATAAGCCAATTGGTCTGTCTGTCTAATCTTGAAAACCTAAATGCTGTATTTATAAATGAAGCTTATGAGCAAAGTAAAAGACTTGAAAAACTCAACCAAATAGCCATACAACAAATGAAAATTTTGGTAGAAGATAATAGCACTAAAAAATTGAAAAAATAATGGAAAAGACAGCACTAACCACTAACAACTCATCACTAACCACTATAAAAAAGGGCTATAAAAATACAGAGATTGGTATTATTCCAAAGGAGTGGGATGTAGATGTTATTGATAATGTTTTAAAAATATCAACAGGTTCAAAAAACACTCAAGACAAATTAAAAGACGGAAAATATCCTTTTTTTGTACGTTCTCAAACAATAGAAAGAATAAATACTTATTCTTATGATTGTGAAGCAGTTTTGACAGCGGGTGATGGAGTTGGTACAGGTAAGATATTTCATTATGTAAATGAGAAATTTGAGTTACATCAAAGAGTTTATATAATGAATAACTTTAAAGAAAATTTATTAGGAAAGTTTTTCTTTCTTTATTTCAGTAATAATTTCTACGATAGAGTAATGCAAATGACAGCAAAATCATCTGTTGATTCTGTAAGACGTGAAATGATTGCAGAAATGAAAATCCCCCTACCACCCCTACCCGAACAAACCGCCATAGCCACCGTGCTATCCGACACCGACAACCTACTACA
>JALSLK010000014.1 GCA_026988355.1 Flavobacteriaceae bacterium | reverse complement strand
GCAATATATTGTGCTTGATTTCCGATAGCTGTATTTCCAAATCCAGAGACATTTGATCGTAAAGAGAATCTTCCAATAGCGGTATTACCGTCTCCATTAGTGTTATCTTTTAAGGATTCAAAACCGATACCAACGTTTTTATTATCTGTTGCATCATCTACCAATCCTGCACTTACTCCTAAAAAAACGGAGGATCCATTATTAGTACCATCATTATCTGATTTTCCATCGAGTAAATCGTCAATTTTTTTAACGTTAGATAAGCGAATCCAGTTGGTGCCATTGTAGTAATAATAGCCAGGTGTTCCATTGGTTTGATACACTAATAAACTTGTTGCTGGTGTTAGAATTGCATTTTTTTGCGCTTGTGTCATTCTAGGAATTAAAACTCCTTTATTTGTTGCTGTAACGTCTAGTTGTGCAGAATTATTTGGTGTTGTAGTACCAATACCAACTTGTGCATTTATTGTTAAACTTATTAAGGTTAACACGAGTAATAATTTTTTCATTATATTATTTTGTTAGGGGTTAATTGTATTCTTTTACTTTTTTTAGTTTAAATTAAAAATATATCCAAGACTTATAAATAGTAACCAGTCGTTATATTTATTTGCATTTATTTGAGGAGTCAAACCTTCTATTTTATCGGAATTAAATCGTTGCCATCTAAAATCTATGAGATAAATCGCTTTTTTATTATAGCCTTTTGGTCTTATTCGTGCTCCAATTCCTAAAATTATTGCGGTAGAATTATTACCGTTTAAATAGGTTCTATTATTGTATATAGATGGTATTAAACTTGGATTGGTATTTATATCTCCTAGAGTAGATTCTAATTTTGGTATATTTCTATTTCCGAGAAATCCCATACTTAGATATGGGTTAAAAGTTCTTTGATCTGAAATATTAAAAACTGTATATTCAAATTGGAGTCCGTAATTTATTATTTGTGCTTTTCCTTTCATTGCGTTGTATAATTTTGTAAAAGGACGGGTTCCTTGTGTATATTTTCCTCTATGGATTAAATTTGTTTGCATGTAAGACAATTCTACTCTTAGTCTAATATGATCTTTAAAATTTGTCGTTTTATCGTTCCATCTATTGCGAATATTATCAAAACTCAAATAATAAACTCCTCCAACTCCAAAACCAATATTTGCGTAACTACTACCAAAGTGACCACGTTCTCCGTAGTCTGTCTGCATGGATGTTAGACCGCTAATGATACCAAGTTCCGATTTTAAATCTTGTGCGATGCAATTTAGACTTATTAAGAAGATTAGTATTACTACATATTGTTTTGTCATCTTTATATTTTTCTAAGAGGAAATAAATTTATTTTAAATGTATTTGTTGGTTTGTTAGTTTTTTGTCGTTGGATATTTGAATGATGTATTTGCCTATGTTTAATCCTTTTATTTTTATAGTTTTATCTACAGGATTAATAAAATCTTTGAAAACAGTTGTTCCTAAAAATGTGCGTATTTCAACAAGATAAACCGTATTATCATCTGTTTTTATCGTTATATTTTTTGATGTCGAAATACTTTTTACTGTCATTATACCTTTTTATAGTATAAATTTAGGGTTTATTGTATTTTGTAAGATGTATATTTGGTGAATACACTTTTTTTTTTAGTGAGTAATATGGTATTGTGAGTTAAGCATAAATAAAAAAGCTACCCAAAATGAGTAGCTTTTCCTTATCACATAATATAAAAGGGGGAAATTAATTATGTGACATAGTTTATGATGGAAATTAAATTATGTACAATAAATTAGATGACGAAATTAGTATTTAAAATGGATTTATAGTACTTTTTTTGGTAAACATCCTATTATTTTTAGTGAAATGCGTTTTTTTGTAAGTAAAATTATAAAAGGGATATATTTTGCATTAAATTTTCTTTATAAGATTTTCCTATTGGAATTTTTTTGTGATTTACAAAAACATAGCCATCACAAAGAGAGTCAATTTTAGTTACATTAATAATATAAGATCTATGGATTCGAATAAAGGACTTGTCATTTAATTTTTCAGCAACTTTTTTTAGAGTAAAACTCAATAGATATTTTTTTTCATTGCAAATGAGTTTTGCGTAATTGTCATAAGCCTCAATATATATTATATCCGATTTTTTTATTTTAATTAGCTCTCCTTTATTTTTAATAAAAAAGGAATTTTCAATGAGTTTTTTCTCTTCTTTGATTTGTTCGTATTTGAAAAGAGAAATTTCAATGTTAGACCGTAATCCTGCTTCGTTAAAAGGTTTACTTAAAAAACCAGATGGATTGGTTTTTTTTACACGATTAATTGTTTCTTCATCTGTAAGTGAGGTTAGATATATAAACGGAATCTTGAATTTGGTATTTATTTTTTCAGCTAAGTCAATACCAGTAATAGTTCCATTTAGATTAATGTCTAATAGAATTAAATCTGGTTTTATTTCGTCAATATCGTAAAGTGCTTCTTTTGCGTTATCTGCAATTCCACAAACAGTATAGCCTTCTTTTTCTAGAACGTGAGCTATGGTGTCTGCAATTAAAGGTTCGTCTTCTACAATGTATATTTTTTTGCTCATTATTTTATGGAAAATCGTTTAATTTTAAGTTCTACTAAGGTACCATTTTTATTTATAAAAGATAAACTTGCCTTTAATTTTCTAGATAATGATTTTATTAATTTAAGTCCGAAAGATTTTTCTTTTTTAGTCGTTTGTTCGAATCCGATGCCATTATCGGCGACTTGTAATATAAGAAGGTCTTCTTTTTTATATAACATTATTCGAATTAATGCATTCTTTGTATTTGTAAAAGCGTGCTTTAATGCGTTTACAATTAGTTCATTAATAATTATTCCGATAGGTGTTATTGTATCAATATCTAAAATCATTTTTTCCACTTCAATTTCTAATTTAATATCTCTATTATTAATATTATGAGATTGAAAAATACCTTTGGCTAGGTCATTAATATAATCGGACACTTCTACTCCAGTTAAATTGTCTTTCTGATATAATTTTTGATGTATTAAAGCCATTGATTTGACTCTAACTTGTCCATCTTTTACCGATTCGGAGGCTTTTTTATCTTCCATATTTTCAGATTGTAGATATAGTAAGCTAGATATCATTTGTAAAGAATTTTTTACACGATGATGTGTTTCTTTAAGTAATATTTCATAATCATTCAATGCTTTATTGATTTGTTTGTTTTTTTTCTCTAAGATTTTATTATTGTTAATTCTATTGGTATATAGTCTATAAAGTAATGCAGAAAGTATAACCAAGCTAATTAATCCAAGTAATAAACTTCTAATGATAAACTTGTTTTCTTTTGCTTTATTTTTTATTTCTATTTTTTGCAAATCATTTTGTCTGTCAAAATCATATTGCATTTTTATTTGTGTTATTTTTTTAACATTATTAGAATTAAAAATAGAATCTTTAAATTGAATGTATTTTGTTTGGTAGTAGTATGCTTTGTTATAGTTATTTGTTGCGCTATATGCATCGGATAAGCACTTGGCAGTTATTTTCTGATATTCAATGTCTTTAATGTCGTTTGCAATATTAGATGCTTTTGTACAATCGTAAATTGCTTTTTTATATTTCTTTTTTTGTATAAATAATTCGCCACGACCTGTAAATGTATACATTAATTTGGTTTGATTATTTTTAAAAATAGGAAGTATACGATTAAATATTTGTAGGGCAATATCGTTTTCTTTTAATGCTTTGTGTACAAGAGCAATATTTAGATCTGTAATCGCAATTGATTCTTCGGCATGGTTAATTTTTTGTTTTAGCTTTTTACTTTTCGATAAAATTTTTAACGCTTTTTGATATTGCTTAGTTTTTAAAAGTAAATCTCCTTGATTCGATAAAATGATACTAGCAACTCTTATATTATTTAATTCAAGTGCCATTTCGTATGCTTTATTGTAATAAAAATTTGCTTCTTTAAAATTGTCTGTATTTTTATTGGATATGGCAAAACTATTGTACAATACTAGTTTTTTACCTTTGCGTTTTATTTTTTCTAATTTTGTTAAGGTTAGTGTATCTATTTGTTCTAAAATTTTTAAAGATTCTAAGTAATAGTTATTTGCAGAAATTAGATTTCCTTTTTTTTTTAAAACAGCAGCTTTTGTCATTTTTATAGAAGCTTCAACTAATGGGTATTCTGTATTTTTTAAGTAGAATTCTGCCTTATTAATAGCAAGGAGAGAAGAGTCTAATTTTGCATTAAAAAAATGATAATTACTCAAAGCATAGTAGCAGTCAATTATCTGTTTTGGATTTCCTTCTTTTTTAGCATATTGTAACATCTTATTTAAGATGCTCTTAGAATCTTTTGGGTAATTTAATGTGCCAATTAAACCAATTATTTTCTTACTTTTCTTAATGTTTAATTCATTATTTTTTATTTCGTTCTTAATAGAATCTAATTTGTAATTATATCTTTGTGCGCTACTGTTATAGCTAAATAAGATAAAAAACAAAATAGATACTTGTTTGCTAAATATAAAAATAAAATTATTTTTAATACAATTTATAAATGGAGGATTTGTATTATCGTTATAATGCATATAACAACAAATATAATAAAAAATACAGAAAACCTTTAGATTTAAACTTGTAGAAGATAGATAGGAAAATAAATTTAAAATATCTTAATTATTTCTTTTTTCGTTTTACAACTTCTCTTGCTTCTATCATTACACCATCTACATAAAATTGCCAAATACCAACTTTCTCATCATTTAAAAGCGTTCCCTTCTTTTGAATTGCGCCAGTTTTTCTATCAAAATAGGTAGATTCTCCATTAAGTTTTCCATTTACATAAGTTAAATCTTGGTATAAATGTCCATTTACAGAGTATCTTTTATAATTCCCATGAATTAAATTATCTTTATATGTCGTAATTATCGTTGGTTTTTTATTCGGATAAAATGTTTTATAATCGCCATTTAATTTTCCATTCACATAATTTTCTTCTTGCATGATCGTTTTTCCGTCTTTGTGATAATATAACCATTTGCCAATTCTTTGTTTACCTTGCATAACTCCTTCACTTTCCAACTTTCCTTTAATTGAAAAAAATTTAGTTTTTGATGTATCATCGTACGCATTAAATTCTCTTACAATAACTGGAAAATCGGATGATTTTGCAGAGTAAAATTTAAAAGTACCTACTTCTTTGCCATGCTCAAACTGACCTTGATAACGAATCCTACCATTTTTAAACTCTTTTTTCCAGAGACCATGACGTTTGCCATTTGCATCTAATTGATTGTTTTGTGCCTTAATAGTGATAAAATTAAAGGTTAAAAAGAGTATTAATAGGATAGGATATTTCATGTATAATGATTTTAGGTTTGTATAATTAACTTATTATTTTTCTATTTATTACATAAGATATGCAATAACTATTCCAACTGTCGAAATAATTTGAAAAAAAATAAAATCGAAAAGGAATATAGTAATTGCGACCAAGGCTTAAATTTATTCGCAATTTATTTTCGGAATTTGAATCATATAAATTCCTTGTGCTTTATCTTTAAAATAATAAATACCATCCCGTTCCTCTTTCTCGCCACCTAATACCGAAATTTGATTTTCTTCGAGTTTAAAGATTATTTCTTCTTTTGCTTCTTTGTTATTTTGTTTGTAAGTGTATATGGATGTAATGATATTATTCTCAATAGAACCTTCAAAAAAGCCTTCGTTAGAAACACTATTACTTGTTGTAAAACTGTACTGACCACTTACTTTTTTACCATTAATATTTAAATTAACACGTAAATAGTCTTTCTCTAGAATGGTATCCTTGCCTTTTAAAACCTTATTTTCAATAGCAGAGATAAAGCAATGTTTACCTTCCATTGCTTTATAATTAGATATTTCTTCTATTGCTGTATTTGTTATTGTTTTTTTGTTTTCTTTTTTACAGCTGATAATTGCGATAAATAAAAATAATAATATTAGATGTCTTTTCATGATAGTTATTTATAATATATAAACCGTAAATATATAAAATTATGTAAATTAGCAGCAAAAAAAAGAATGTTAAAATCTAATTTTTGGTATTATGTGTTTTTTGCAATTGTGATATTGCATGTAATTGTTGGTTTTATATATTTAATTTATAAGATGTCGCCTAAAAAGAAAGATAAAAATCAAGAAATTAGAAAATAGAATTACAAATTTAAAAGAAATTCCATAGTGTCAACACCATCAGCATATTCCCATAATTGCGGATTTTGTGTTTCTCCAAATTGAACTGCACCTTTAATATTTTCATTACTAACAATAACTTGAATTTGGTCTTTCTCGGTATCTAATTTAATTTTTAAATTTTCTAAATCATCATAATATTCGTAAAAAAGAGTTGCAATAGGAGAGGAGTAACTCGTATCTTCTTTAAGCATTAAAAAACCATTTTCTTGTAATTTGAATAAACTCATTAAGTAAACCGCTTTATTATAGGTATAGTTATTCTCGTATTTTTGGTACTCAATAATCATATTAAATTTGAATATTGCGCCAAAAAAATGTTTAAAATCATAGTCTTTAGGCAAAAATAACTTGGCAACACTTCTGCAACCCAAACCAAAATATCTAAAAATATCATCGCCTAGATTTTCGAGTTCTTTTTTCGTTTCTTTACCAGTAATTACAGCAATAGCATTTCTGTTTTGACGTATTATGTGTGGATATTTTCCGAAATAATAATCAAAATAACGAGCTGTATTATTGCTTCCAGTAGCAATTACAGCATCAAAATTTTCTAATTTTTTATCGGTAAAGTTAATTTTACCTTTAAACTCAGAATTTAGATGTTCTAAATATTTTCCAATTAGTGGAAGAAAATGTTTGTCGTTGGATGATTGTTTTACAATTAAATTGTGTCCAGAAATAAGCGTTGTTAAGAAATCGTGAAATCCAACCAAAGGAATATTTCCAGCCATAATAACGGCAATGTTTTTAGGCGTTTTATTTGATATGGTATATGCAGATATCCATCTATTTAAATTATCTTTAGTAAGTAAATTACTCCAGCTTTCTATTGCAAAAAGCACATTGTCTTCGGTAAACCAAGCATTAAATTCCTTGGCTCTTTTTATTTGCATTTTAAAAGCATTGAAAAATAAATCGTTGTACAAGATGGTATCTTTCCTTTTAATTTTTTCTCGACTAAATTGATTTAAAAACGCACCTAACAAGGTAAATGCTTTTATCCTATTTTCTATGGACATAGTATAGATTGAATTTGTATATTTGCAGCAAAATTAAAGAAATAAATTGGCATAAAAATTGATTATGCCTGTTAATAAATAATTTACTTTCTAAAATAAAGGAGTAAAACAATAAAGATTACAATATAATGGCAATAATAATAACAGACGAGTGTATTAATTGTGGAGCATGTGAGCCAGAATGTCCAAATAATGCAATTTACGAAGCAGCAGACGATTGGAAATATTCTGATGGTACTAGTTTAACAGGAAATGTTATTTTACCAAATGGGAAAGAAGTAAATGCAGACGAGGTTTTGGAAGCACCAAACGATGAAGTTTATTTTATAATATCGGATAAATGCACCGAATGTAAAGGGTTTCATGAAGAACCACAATGTGCAGCTGTATGTCCAGTAGATTGCTGCATACCAGATGAAGATGTTGTTGAAACAGAAGAAGAGTTATTGGCGAAAAAAGCTTTTATGCATACAGAAGAATAGTATTTGAGTTCGATTAGTAATTCGTTTACAGTTTTAGATTAACCATGTACAAGTGGAAGTATTCCTTTTGTATTCATGTATTCGGCTTCATAAGTAAGAAAATTATCCCATTTTTTATCCACAATTTTACGATTTTGGTATTTACGTGCAAATTTTAAAAACATGGTATGATGTCCAGCTTCCGATTCAAGTAAACCTTTAAAAAAAAGTGCCAATTCACTATCATTTAAATTTTCAGATAATACCTTAAAACGTTCACAGCTTCTAGCTTCAATAATAGCAGCCATTAATAATCTACTTATTAGCGCTTCTGTTCTGTCTTTGGTTTTTGGAAAGAATTTACTTAAATGTTTTGCGTATTCACTTTTTTGATCTCTCCCTAAAACCATACCACGAGAAACCATAATATCATGTACCATTTTAAAATGTTCCATTTCTTCAATGGCATGAGCAGATAAAGCCTGAACCATTTCGGTCTCTTCAGAATAATTAATAATTAAGGAAACCGCTGCGCCAGCAGCTTTTTGCTCTGCGTATGCATGATCTGTAAGTAATTGTTCTAAATTATTTTCGGCAACAATTACCCAACTTTTATCTGTATTCGATTTTAATCCTAACATATTATATTTTTTTTGCAAAGGCAATGATGTTACCATCAAAATTGCCTCAATCTTTTTTGTTTGGACAAATTTATTTCTTTTGCGCCAAGTAAAATAGATTTTTTAAAATATTTTTCTACATCGTTAACAACGATATAAAGTTCGCATTTAGGAATGCCATTTGCTAAATAGGAATTTGGCATATTAGGTATTATTTTTACAATACTCTTTTCGAGCATAAGACCTAATTTGGTAAAATTATTTAATTAAAATTCGGTCATTCTAAAAATGTCGATGCAAGGTTTCATTTTCAATAAATTCGAGTAAAAATAGTTGCTATTTTCGTGGTTTGCAACATAAAGGATAAAATGAAACACGTACATTATTTGTCAAACTTAAATTTGATGTCTTCTAAACTTTGTTCGGAGCCTACTAGAGTTAGTACATCGCCGATACGTAATCGTGTGTAACCGTGTGTTATTAGTAGCTGTCCTTTTCGTTTAATAGATAATATTATAATATCTGTTGGTAAACGTAATTCTCGAATTCGTAAACCTTGAATATCTATATTTTTAATTTCAACATCCATAGAGTCTTGACCTTCGTCCATACCAAGTAGGAGAGAAGTTGCATTTGGCGATCTTACAAAATGGTCTAAAAGACTTACCATTGCCGTAGCAGGTTCGATAATAAGAGCACCTAGTTTTTGAAATTTTTCAAAATTTTCTCGTTTATTTAATCTAACAATAATTTCTTTAGTACCACAATGTTCATAGATAAGTTCGGCAATTTTTAAGTTTTTATTATCCGAAAGCATCAAAATTACAGCTTCTACTTTTTCTAATTCTAATTTTTTCAGCGTATCAATGGTTGGGTTTTCGGTTTTTAAAGAAATGATTTCGTGAACTTTAGCGTCATTAATATCGTAATTGTCCATACAAACAATACGAGCAATCCAATTGTGTTTTTTTAATTGTGTAGCGAGTGCAAGCGATTGACTTTCGACACCAAAAATTACAGCATCTCTAGAACTTTGCTCTAAATTCATTTTAGCACGTAAATGACTTTCTTTAACCTTGTTTAAGGTCCATTTAAACAATGGAGGTCCAACCAATTGATTGATTACAATAATGGCAATCACAATCGTTTCAAATTGATGTCCCCATTCTGGAAATTCATCTGCAATTATAGTAGCCAAACCTAAGGCAACACCAGCTTGAGTTAGATAAGGCATCCAAGCAATATGTGTATATTCTTTTTTATCTTTAGCAACTATAACACCAAAAACACCACCAAAATACATGGTAATTAATCGTAAAAAGAATAATGCAATAGCAATGGCAAATACACTCATTAATGTTTGAATGGATAATGAAGCTCCTACAAGTGTAAAGAAAATAATATATATGGTTGGGCTAATTTCCTCTAGTAATTCCGAAAATTCAACGCGATGTTTACTGTAATTTGTCAATACAAAACTAGCAATAATACTAATTAATAAAGGTTCTAAAACAATTTCGTGATGAAAATAGGTTCCTGTTTGGTGTTTAACAATATCTGCAAAAACATAAACAGAATAACCAATACTAATAACAAGGGCAATTTTTATTTTAGAATTTAAGCTACTGTTAAATGGAAGTTGGAGTAATTTTCCAACCAAATATCCCAATCCAAAAGATGCAATTAGCTCAAATAACAATATGATGAAAAATAAAATGCCTGTTTGTTCCCCATTAATAAAAGCTTTAGATATCGCAAAAGAAATAGCAAATAGAATAATTACTAAGACATCTTTCACAACAGTTACACCCATAACAGTTTTGGTAAAAGGACCATTTGCACGCATTTCGTTTATTACTGCAATGGCAGAAGATGGCGATCTTGCTACAAAAATAGTTCCAAATAATATGGCAATAGCTATTTTATGTTTGGATGATAAATCTTTCATAAATGGTATATACGCACTACCAAAATAGATTACTAAGGATGTTAAAATAAAAGTTATAAACAATTGCCCAATAGTCATCCATTTAATACTGTTAATTCTACTTCGTAGATCATCTAGATATAATTCGGAACCAGCAGAAAATGCGATAATAGCCAAAGCAATTTGATTTAAGAAATTTAAATTCTTTACGGCATGTGGTGTAATAAAATTTAAAACAGAAGAACCACCAATAATTCCAGTAATTATTAGACCAGTAATTAATGGAAATTTTACTTTTTGAAAAACTTTTGCAATTTGATTTGCTGCAATCGCAACTATTAAAAATCCTACAAGGTATATAATCAATGTTTTAGCATCCAAATTCGTTTCTTTTTTTAATTTTTAAATATAGTATTTTTTATTCGATAAATGATTTTCATTTGCCAACTATTAAGCGGATTTATTGTTTTAACTTTTCTTTAATAAAAAAATAATAGTAAAATATTTGTTAATGATAGCAATACTATTATATTTGCAAATATTAATATTATTTTATGGAAAAATTAAATATTACAATAGCAATAAATCCAGAATTATATCTTAAAAATCCAGATTTATCGGACTTAGGAAGAAGGATAATTTCAAATAGTATCCATTTAATTGATGAATTAGGTTTTGAGAAATTCACATTTAAAAAATTAAGTGTTAGAATAAATTCTCCTGAAAGTTCTATATATCGCTATTTTGAAAATAAGCATCAACTATTAGTGTACTTAACAAGTTGGTATTGGAGTTGGATGTATTACAGAATAACCATGGCAGTAACAAATATAGAATCTCCAAAAACAAGGTTGATAAATACAATTCGTATTCTAACAACAGATGTTCAAGAAGATTTAACTATTTCTTATGTAAATGAAGTACAGCTTAATAAAATAATAATAACAGAATCTGTTAAAGCAATTCATACAAAAGATGTAGACAAAGAAAATGAG
This sequence comes from Flavobacteriaceae bacterium, assembly GCA_026988355.1. GTDB lineage: Bacteria > Bacteroidota > Bacteroidia > Flavobacteriales > Flavobacteriaceae > S010-17. Next base: position 5,001 of record JALSLK010000014.1, on the reverse strand, counting down.
ATTGGTTGTTTTGAAGCATACAAAAGAGTTATTAATAAAGTTGCAGAAATACTACTTGAGATTAATTCAAAATTTCAATATTCTCATATGTTAATAACTACGGTAATTGAAGGTTCGCAGCAACAACACTATTATGTATCGCATCTACCGTCTTTAACAGATGGTGTAGAAAATGAAGATGCTATTACTAAATTTTACATGGAAATGATCTTTAAAATGATCGAATAATATTAAATAAATACCTATTAACAAATTAAAATTAATCAAAATGACAGAAGTAAATAATGCCATTGCACAAACACAAGAAACGCAAAAAAGTATAACTCCTAAAATAGCAATTGAAATGTTAAAAAAAGGAAATGAACGTTTTTTAAGTAATACATCAATTAATAGATCCTATTTATCTCAAGTTGGAGATACCTCAAAAGGGCAATACCCTTTTGCAGTAGTATTGAGTTGTATAGATTCTAGAGTACCAACAGAAATAATTTTTGACCAAGGAATTGGCGATTTATTTAATGCATGTGTTGCAGGTAATTTTGTAAATGAAGATATTTTAGGAAGTATGGAGTTTGCTTGTAAATTAGCAGGTGTAAAATTAATAGTAGTATTAGGACATACCTCTTGTGGCGCAGTTAAAGGAGCGTGTGATTCGGCTAAATTAGGAAACCTAACACAATTACTTGATAAAATAAAACCAGCAGTAGACGCAACAGAATCTGACGAAAATAAAGATAGAAGTTCAAAAAATTTAGATTTTGTAAATAAAGTAGCCGAAAAAAATGTGCACTTCGCAGTAAATGATATCGTAGATCAAAGTCCTGTTTTGCACGAAATGTATAAACAAAAAGAAATAGAAATTGTATCGGCAATGTATGATGTAAAAACAGGTAAAGTGAAATTTTTAAATAGTTAATAATGAGTGATACAAAAAATAATAGATTTGGTTTTAATTTTAAACATTTTAAAGGAGATTTGTTTGGAGGTATAACAGCAGGAATTGTTGCTTTACCACTAGCATTAGCTTTTGGAGTAAGTTCAGGATTAGGACCAAGTGCAGGATTATATGGAGCAATATTTGTAAGTTTTTTTGCCGCTCTTTTTGGAGGTACAAATACACAAATTTCAGGACCAACAGCACCTATGACCGCAGTAAGTATGGTGGTTGTTGCAGGGATTATCGCTACCTTTGATGGTGATGTAACCAAAGCATTGCCAGCAATTTTAACGGTGTTTTTATTAGCAGGATTAATGCAAATAGGTTTGGGTTTTATAGGATTAGGAAAATACATTAAGTACATTCCATATCCAGTAGTTTCAGGATTTATGACAGCAATAGGTGTTATCATATTAGTTACACAAATTTTACCATCTGTTGGATATTATCCTAAAGAAGACGTAGAATTTGTAAAACAATTTAAACCTAAAGCAGAAGAAGTTATCTTAGACAATATCTTAAAAGATGAAGCAGGAGAAGGAATATTAGTTCTAGAAGACTTTAAGCAAACAATTACACGTGCAGAAAGTATAACACAAAATCAAATTTTAAAAGAGTCGCAAACTTTGGCAAGTAAAGATGCGTCTGGAGTTTTAGGAGCTTTTAAAGTATTGCCAAGAGCCATAAGAAATACTAATTGGTTAGAATTTTTATTGGCAATAGGTACCATTATCATCATTTATGGATTTAAGCGAATTACAAAAAAAGTACCAAGTACCTTAGTAGCATTACTGGTAATGTCTGGAGTAGCTATTGGTTTTAAATTAAATTATAGACCGATTGAAGAAATTCCAAGTGGATTGCCAATTCCGAATCTAGGTATTTTTACGGATTTTAGTTTTAGTAGTATTACACCGTTTATTTTTACAGCATTAACATTGGCATTATTAGGAGCAATAGATTCGTTATTGACATCGGTTGTGGCAGATAATATGACAAAAACTAAACACAAACCAAATAAAGAATTAATTGGTCAAGGAATTGGTAATACAATAGGAGCTATGTTTGGAGGTATTCCAGGAGCAGGAGCAACTATTAGGACTGTAGTAAATATTAATGCAGGAGGAAAAACAAAACTTTCTGGTATGATTGCAGGAATTCTATTATTAGTAATTTTATTAGCATTAGGTCCAATAGCATCTCAAATTCCAGCAGCAGTATTAGCAGGAATATTAATTACAGTTGGTATCGGTGTAATGGATTACAAAGGACTAAAAGCAATTCCATATATGCCAAAACCAGAAGTTATTATTATGCTGATTGTTTTGATATTGTCCTCTGTTTGGAATCTAGTTTATGCAGTAGGAATAGGTCTTGTTATTGCATCATTGATGTTTATGAAAAAAATGGGAGATTTAACAGCAGAACGCTCGGATGTAAAATCATTAATAAAAGAAAAGGCTTGGGCAGATGAAAAAAATTTCCTGACTGAATTTGCAAAAAAAGTATTTATTAAGCATATAAAAGGACCATTATTCTTTGGATCAACAAGTGATTTTCAACAGTTAGCGAAACAAATTCCAGAAGAAGCTTCTACCATAATTATTAGAATGGGACGAATGCAATACATAGACCAATCTGGTTTATATGCGATGGAAGATGTATTAGTAGACTTGGTGAAAAATGGAAAAAAAGTACTTTTTGTAAATTTAATAAAACAACCAAAATACATGTTAGAACGTATCGATATTATTCCAGATTTAGTACCAAAAGAACAAATTTTTGACAATTTTGACGATTGTTTGGTTTGGCTAAAAAATAATATAGAAAATGAAAAATAGATATATTGGTATCTTATTTTTTACAATATCTTTAATTCCTGTTTCATTATTATCTCAGAATAATGAAATAGGAAACTGGATAATGTATTTCGGAACGAACAAAATAAGCGAAAAAATTAGTATACACACGGAGTTTCAGTATAGAAACCATACACTTGGAATAAGTAATACAGAACAACTATTACCAAGAATAGGATTGAATTATCATTTTTCAAAAAAAGCAATAGTAACTGCTGGTTATGCATATATACCTTCTTATATATTTGATTCAGAACAATCTAGTCCCGAAATCGAAGAGCATCGTATTTGGGAGCAATTCATTTTAACTAATAAAATTGGTCGTGTTAAATTTGAACACAGATACAGGTTAGAACAGCGTTTTGTAAATAAAAAATTTAAAAATAGATTTAGATATCGAATAATGCTTTTTATACCTTTAAATAAACCGAAAATTGAAAAAGGAAGTGTTTTTTTAGGAGTGTATGATGAAGTGTTTATCAATGCAAAAGAAACATTTTTTGATAGAAATCGCCTTTATGGAGGATTGGGATATCAATTAAACAAAAATGTAAATATTCAAACAGGTCTTTTACATCAGCAATTAAATCGTTTTGGAAAATTTTATTTACAATTTGCAATGGTATTTAATACAGATTTGAGAAAAAACAAAAAATAAAAAATAAAATAATTATGTTTAAAAATTTTCTAGGTAATAGTCCAGCTTGGTATAAATATACCATCATAGGTTTTTTACTATTTAATATTATTGCCTATTTTACTTTAGGAACAACGATAACATCGTGGATTATTATAGGTGAATTTATTTTCACTCTAGCAATGGCTTTAAAATGTTACCCTCTTATTTCTGGTGGTTTATTGGCAATACAAGTTTTAGTATTAAAACTAACTACAGCCAAAAATGCTTACCATGAAGTAGAACAAAATTTAGAAGTAATTTTGTTATTAATGTTTATGGTTGCAGCCATTTATTTTATGAAACCACTATTGATGTTTGTCTTTAGTAAGATTTTTACAAAAATAAAATCAAAATTAACATTGTCTTTGTTATTTGTAATTTTATCAGCAGTACTATCTGCATTTTTGGATGCGTTAACAGTAACAGCTGTATTAATAAGTGTTGCAGTCGGATTTTATGGCGTATATCATAAAATTCATTCCAGTAATTCTGATTTTGATAAAGATGGCGAATTAGATAGAAAACAGTTAAGTGGAGAAACGCTTGAAGAATTTAGAAGTTTTTTAAGAAGTTTAATTATGCATGGAGTTGTAGGAACAGCTTTAGGAGGAGTAATGACTTTGGTAGGAGAACCACAAAACCTATTAATTGGCGAAAAATTAGGTTGGGATTTTATCGATTTTTTTAAGCAAATGGATGTAATTACGATACCTGTTTTTTTTGCAGGACTATTAACTACAATATTTTTAGAAAAAACAAAACTATTTGGTTTTGGAGCCAAACTGCCAGATATTGCAAGAACAATTATAGAAAATTATACCATTGAAGAAGACAAGAAACGTTCCGAAAAAGAAAAATATAGATTAATAGTACAAGCTGTTGCTATGGTATTACTAATTATAGGTTTGGCATTGCATCTTGCGCCAGTTGGATTTATTGGTTTAGCATTAATTATTTTTCAAACAGCATTTATGGGCATAACCGATGAGCATCATATTGGTCCAGCATTTGAAGAAGCTTTGCCATTTACAGGATTGTTAGTCGTATTTTTTGTAATTGTAGCAATGATTCACGATCAACATTTATTTAAACCAATTATTGATTATGCATTGGCAATGTCTCCATCTAAACAACCAACGATGTTCTATTTGGCAAATGGAATCCTATCCGCAATAAGTGATAATGTATTTGTAGCAACGGTATATATTAATGAAGTACATGCAGCTTTTGAAGCAGGTAGTCTAACCAGAGAAGAATATGAAAAATTGGCTATTGCAATTAATACAGGAACTAATTTACCAAGTGTTGCTACACCAAATGGACAAGCTGCATTTTTATTTTTATTAACATCTTCATTAGCACCATTAATTAATTTATCGTACGGAAAAATGGTAAAAATGGCATTTCCATACGCTATAGTTTTAGGAGGCGTTGGCTTATTATGTATAATGTATTTGTTGTAAAACAATAAATTAATACCAATTCAATTTCAAAATACGCTAAATAGATTTAAAATATTTTGAAAT